>DASSWY010000242.1:0-17505 GCA_035704325.1 Microcella sp.
GTGGGGGCCTCGCCCGTGATCTGGTGCAGCAGCGCCGCATACGCCCGAGCCACGGTCTGGTCGGTCGCGATGACGAGGCCGCCGGCATCGGGCACGTGGTGCCGTACCTCGGTGAGGCGACGATCGGCCGCCTCGAGCACCCCGCGCATCCACTGCCCCTCGGGGTCAAGGGCCGTGCGCCAGGCCTGCGAGGTGACGTCGCTGGTGTCGTCTTGCCCGAGCACCGCCTCCATCTCATCGCCGGTGGTGGTGCGCCACCGCATGCGCCCGGCGTAGCTCATGAAGAGCACGGGGCGAACGACGCCGTCGCGGAGGGCCCGCCCGTAGCCGTAGTTGTAGTCGGTCGCCGACATGCGGATGCCCTCATCGTTCGGCTCGTAGCGCACGAAGGGAATGGGCGCGGTGTCGCTGCGGAAGGGGGTGCCGGTGAGGGACAGCCGGCGCGTCGCCCCGGCGTAGGCGTCGCGAATGGCGTCTCCCCAGCTGAGGGCGTCGCCGCCGTGGTGCACCTCGTCGAGAATGACGAGCGTCGGCACCTGGTCGGTGAGGGTCTGGTGCAGATACGGCTTTGCCGCCACCTGCGCGTACGTCACGGCGACGCCGTGAAAAGCACGCGCGATGCCGCCCGACGAGTTGCGAAAACCGGGGTCGAGGCGAATACCGACGCGGTGCGCGGCGTCGGCCCACTGCTTCTTGAGGTGCTCGGTCGGGGCGACCACCATCACGCGGTCGACGGTGCGGCGCGCGAGCAGTTCGGTCGCGAGCCTCAGGGCGAAGGTGGTCTTGCCGGCCCCCGGCGTGGCCGCGGCCAAGAAGTCACGTGGTTCGGTCTCGAAGTAGCGGTCGAGCGCCTCGGCCTGCCAGGCGCGCAGACGACTCGCGGTGCCGCGGGCGGCGCGCTCGGGGTAGGAGGGAGACAGGTGCTCGGCCGCGAAGGTGCCGACGTGGGGGGCGGCGCGGAAGGAGGCTGTCACGGTGACAAAACCCTAGTCGCTGGGACTGACATCGCGGCTCGACCGAGCCGAGCGCCGGCGCCCCTCTGAGCCCAAAAGGCTCGCCCGCTGGATCGCGGCGTTCCCGAAGCGCGCGGTGAGCGCATCCATCGTTTCCTCCGTCTCGCGCCAGCCCTCGTCGTCGTCCCAGAGACCCCGCTCGACCTGCCCGGTGGGCAGCAGGTTCTCGCCGCGAACGCCCAGCAGGCGGATACCCCGCCCCTCGGTGTGCGCCGCCCGAAAGAGCGCCCGCGCCTCCTGCGCGATGCGCTGCGCGACGTCGGTCGGCTCGCCGAGCGTCTGCGAGCGCGTCAGCGTGGTGAAGTCGCCGAAGCGCACCTTGACGGCGATCGTGCGCGCGACGAAGCCGGCCCGGCGGAGGCGCCGCGCCACGCCGTCGGCGAGCCGCAGCAGCTCGCGGTCGATGGCCTCCTGCTCGAGCAGGTCGCGCTCGTAGGTTGACTCGTGGCCGATCGACTTCTCGGCGCGCTCGGGGGTGACGGAGCGCGGGTCGCGCGCCCAGGCGAGCGCGTGCAGTTTCGCCGCGCCGGCCTCGCCGATCGCGCGCCGCAACGCGTCGACAGGAGTGTTCGCGACGTCGCCGACGGTGCGCAGACCCAGCCGCGCGAGGCGCTCTTCTGTCGCCTTCCCGACGCCCCAGAGCGCGCTGATCGGCAGCGGGTGCAGGAAGCTCAGCGTCTGCTCGTGCGGCACCACGAGCAGCCCGTCAGGCTTCGCGCGCGAAGAGGCAAGCTTCGCGACGAACTTGGTCGACGCGGCGCCCACCGAGGCGACGAGGCCGGTGTCGTCCCTGATGCGCTCGCGCAGCATCCGCCCGATGTGCCACGGCGGCCCGAACAGCGCGCGCGAGCCGCCGACGTCAAGAAACGCTTCGTCGATGCTGAGCGGCTCGACGAGCGGCGTCACGTCGCCGAGAATCTCCATGACCCGCTTCGAAAAGTGCACGTAGCGGTCGTAGTGCGGCTCAAGCACGACGGCCTGCGGGCAGCGTCGGAGGGCCACCGCCATCGGCATCGCTGAGTTCACCCCGAAGGCCCGCGCCTCGTAGGTGGCGGCCGTCACGACCGAGCGGTGCCCGCGATGCCCGACGATGACGGGCTTGCCGCGAAGTTCGGGTTTGTCGAGCAGTTCGACCGACGCGAAAAAGGCGTCCATATCGAGATGCAGGATGCGCGCGCTCGCGTCATCGCTCGGCTGCTCGGTGACCTGCCGCCCCGATCCGTCCTGCTTGCTCACCCGATGATCCTCGCACCGCGGTCTGACGTGGGAGTCCGTCGCGCGGCGGATGCGCCCTGACCAGCCCATCTGCCACGCTGGTGGGTATGACTCAGCTCCACCCCTGGTCTCGCTACGTGGCAATTGGTGACTCGTTCACCGAGGGCATCGGCGACCCTGAGCCGCAGAGCCCCGGCGGCCACCGCGGCTGGGCCGACCGCGTCGCCGAGGTGCTCGCCGACCAGACCGACGACTTCGCGTACGCCAACCTCGCCATTCGCGGCCGCCTGCTCGGGCAGATCACCGACGAGCAGATCGAGCCGGCGCTCGAGCTTCGGCCCGACCTCATCAGCATCTCCGGCGGCGGCAACGACATCATCCGCCCCGGCACTGACCCCGACGAGGTGGCGAGCCGCTTCGATGACGCCGTAGCGCGTCTGCGGCGCGACGACGCGACCGTCGTGATGTTCAACGGCCCCGACATCGGCATGACGCCGGTGATGCGGCGCATTCGCGGCAAGGTCGCGATCTACAACGAGAACCTGCGGGCCGTGGCCGCGAAGCACGACGCCATCGTCGTCGACATGTGGGCGCTGCGTCAGTTGCGCGACCCGCAGATGTGGGATCGCGACCGCCTGCACTTTTCGCCGCTCGGCCATCACACCATCGCGATCGCGATGCTTGAGGCGCTCGGCATCGATCACGGTCTCGAACCGCGCCACCCCGAGCCGCTGCCCCGTCAGTCGTGGCGTAAGGCCCGCACCGACGACATCGGCTGGGCGCGCGAGTACCTCGTGCCGTGGGTGCTGCGCCGCATTCGCCACCAGTCGTCGGGCGACCTCATTCAGGCGAAGCGCTCGACCCTGGCGCACCCCCGCGTCACGCGCGATTAGCTGCGGTGCCGGCCGGCTTAGGCCGAGTCCCGCCAGACCACTTCCGTCGGCAGCAGCACGACACCGCGATGGCGCTCGCCGCGGCGAATCTCGTCGAGCACCAGTTCGGCGGCCCGGGCGCCCAGCGCGCCGGCGGGCTGCCGCACGGTCGACAGCGCCGGCTGACACCGCAAAGCCCACGCGCTGTCGTCGAAGCCCACGACGCCGACATCGTTCGGGATGCGTTTCCCGGCCTCCTTGAGGACGTCGACCGCGCCCGCCGCGATCGCGTCCGATGCCGCGAAGATTCCGTCGAGATCGGGCGCGCGGCGGAGCAACTGCCGCATGCCCTCCTGGCCGGAGTGGAACGAATACAGGGGAACCTCGACGACGAGTGCGTCATCGAACGCGTCGCCCAGAGCATCCCGGAAGCCGGCGAGACGATCGCGACCCGAGTCGCGGTCGAGTGCGGCCGCGATCATGCCGATGCGTCGGCGACCGGTGCTCACGAGCCGCTCGGTGATGTCGCGGGCGGCCGTGCGGTTGTCGATCGAGACCGACGGCAACTCCGGCGCCGTTTCGGGGCGACCGACGAGAACGGTGGGGATGTGCAGGCGCTCGAGCGCCGCCGTGATCGGGTCGTCTTCGCGGGCCGACACCACAATGGCGCCATCGACAAAGCCGCCGCCGAGATACGAGACCACGCGGTCGGTGTCGCGATCGCTGTCGATGATCAGCGAGACGAGTTGGTAGTCGGCATCGCTCAGCGCGGTGTTGGTGCCGAGCAAGATTGCGCCGATGTTGGGGTCTTCGACGAAGACCGCGTGCGGCTCGTGCACGATCAGCGCGACGGCCCCCGACGTCTGAGTCGCCAGGTTGCGGGCTGCCGTGTTGCGCACGTAGCCGACCTTTTCGATGGCGGCCTCAATCGCCTCGCGGGCCGACTGCGACACGTATGGTTCGCCGTTCAGCACGCGCGACACGGTGCCGCGCGACACCCCCGCCTCGGCGGCCACGTCGAAGATCGTGGCGCGCTTTGGGCGGGTGCGGGTCTCGGACACGGGGTCAGTGTATCCACGCGGCGCGACACGCCGATTGCCAATTGGTGGTTGACACGCGCTGCGGCCTGTTCCTATTCTGTGAGCGCTCACAGATCCTCCGGGGTCTTTTTCTTCATCGCTCTCTGTGCACGTTCACAGAACGGCCGCCGAGGGCGATGGGGTGAGAGGCCACGAGGCGGAGCAACACCGTCGTTGACCTCCCAGACCGAAAGGGCTGCCGTGAGCATCACCCCCGCCACCCGCACCGCACCCGAGCTGGTGCGCGGCTATCCGGCGGGCCACGTACTGCTCGGCTGCGACTACAACCCCGAGCAGTGGAGCCCCGAGGTCTGGCGCGAAGACGTCGCACTCATGCGGGAGCTCGGCGTTGACCTCGTGGCGATCAACATCTTCGGCTGGGCGCAGCTCGAAACCGAGCCGGGCGCGTACGATTTCACGAACCTCGACGCGATCATCGCGCTGCTGCACGAGGCCGGCATTCGGTTGAACCTCGGCACCGGCACCTCCTCGGCGCCGCCGTGGCTCTCGCGCATCGAACCGTCGATTCTGCCGGTCGATGCCGACGGCGTCACCGCGTGGCCGGGTGGCCGGCAGGCCTGGTGCCCGAGCTCCCCCGTGTTCCGCGACCACGCTCTCGCGCTCGTCGAGCAGGTGGCGGCCCGCTACGGCGAGCACCCCGCCCTGGCCCTGTGGCATGTCTCGAACGAGCTCGGCTGCCACAACGCGCACTGCTACTGCGAGACCTCAGCCCACGCGTTCCGTCGCTGGCTCGAGGCCCGCTACGGCTCGATCGAGGCCCTGAACCACGCCTGGGGTACGGCCTTCTGGAGCCAGCGCTACAGCCAGTGGGGTGATGTCGTGCCGCCGCGCCGCACCCGCTCGGCCGGCAACCCCGCGCACAAGCTCGACTTCCAGCGCTTCAGCTCAGACGCCCTGCTCGACTACTACCGTGCCGAGCGCGCGGTGATCGAACGCCACTCGAGCGCGCCCGTCACCACCAACCTCATGGTGACCGCGCACATCCAGACGCAGGACTACTGGAGCTGGACAGCCGATCTCGATCTCATCGCCAATGATCACTACCTCGACCACCGCCTCGACGACCCGATCGCCGAGCTTGCCTTCAGCGCTGACCTCACACGCGGGCTCGCCGACGGCGGCCCCTGGATGCTCATGGAGACCTCCACGAGCGCGGTCAGCTGGCAGCCGGTCAACCACGTCAAGTCGCCGGCCGAACTGCAGCTGACCGCGCTGACGCACGTGGCGCGCGGCGCCGACAGCATCTGCTTCTTCCAGTGGCGCCAGTCGCAGCGAGGCGCCGAGAAGTTTCACTCGGCCCTCCTCCCCCACGGCGGCACCGACTCCGACGGCTGGCGGTCATCCGTCGCCCTGTCGGGAATGCTCGATCGCCTGGACGAGGTTGTTGGCAGCCGGGTCGAGGCGAGCGTCGCGATGGTCGTCGGCTGGCAGCAGTGGTGGGCCGCCGAGGGCGAGGCGCACCCCACCTCGCTGCTGTCCTACCTGAGCGAGGCGCACCGCTACGCGAACGCCCTGCGTGCTCTCGGGGTCACGGTCGACATGGTGCGCCCGGGCGGCGAACTCACGGGGTACGAGCTCGTGATCCTGCCGACGTTCTACGCCCCGAGCGACGCCGACGTCGCCGCCGTTGAGGCCGCCGTCGCGGCCGGCACCCACGTCGTCATCACCCCGTTTAGCGGCATCGCCGACGAGACCGACGCCATCCGGCTGGGCGGATACCCCGGCGCGTTCCGCGAGCTCCTCGGCATCGTCATCGATGAGTTCCAGCCGCTCGCCGCGAACCAGACGGTGCGTCTCGCGAGCGGGGCGGATGCGCGGGTCTGGGTCGACAGCATCCGTCTCGGTACCGCCGTTGCCCACGACACGTTTCTCACGGGGCCCGCCGCCGGTCGTCCCGCCGTCACGCGTCGCGAGATCGGCGACGCGGCGGCATGGTACGTCGGCACCATGCTCGATGGGGATGCTCTCGCCCGCCTGCTGTCCCAGGTGTGCGAGGCTGCCGCGGTTACCACCACCGCGGTGGGTCCCGACGCAGACCTGGTGGTGCGTCGGGGCCCTCACAATCGCTACACCTTCCTGATCAACCACGGCGCAGACGCGATTGCGGCACCCGTCGCCGGGATCGACCTGTTGACGGGTGAGCACATCGCCCACGGCTCGACGGTCTCCCCCGGCACCGCCATCGTCGTCCGCACCCCGCTCACCGCAGAGCCGCAGAAGGAGTCCGCATGACCACGACAACCCGGTCACCGCAGACCGGCGCGTCGCCCGCGAAGAAGGGCGGCGTGAAACACGTCTCGAAGGCGGTGCGCCACCGCGGCGCCCTCGCATTCTTCCTCGCACCGTTCGGCGTGCTGTTCGCTCTGTTCTATGTCGTCCCCATCGGCTACGCGGTCTACCAATCAACCCTCGTGGTCGAGCGAGACGGCACATTTGGCGCCGCACGCCAGGTCTTCGGCGGGCTGACGCAGTACATCTCGGTGTTCGAGAACGCAGAATTCTGGGAGTCCATCGGCCGCGTCTTGCTGTTCGGTGTCGTGCAGGTGCCGATCATGCTCGGCGTTGCGCTCCTGCTGGCGCTGCTGCTCGACTCGCCGCTCGTCCGGGGCACCCGGTTCTTCCGGCTCGCCTTCTTCGCCCCCTACGCGGTACCCGGCGTGATCGCCGCCATCATGTGGGGCTTCCTGTATTCGCCGAATCTGTCGCCGTTCACCGGCCTCACGCAAACTGTTCCCTTCCTGTCCGGCGAGTTCGTGCTGTGGTCAATCGCCAACGTCGTCACGTGGGTTTATGTCGGCTACAACATGCTGATCATCTATTCCGCTCTGCTCGCGATCCCGCAAGAGATCTATGAGGCCGCTCGCCTCGATGGCGCGGGCCAGGTGCGCATCGCATGGTCGATCAAGATTCCGCTCGTCGTACCGGCACTCGTCCTGACCGGCATCTTCTCGATCATCGGCACACTGCAGCTGCTCGCTGAGCCGCAGGTGTTCCAGAGCTTCACCTCGACCGTCACGAGCGATTACACGCCCAACCTGCTCATCTACTCGACGGCGTCGGTACCGAACGTGTCTCTCGCGGCGGCCATGTCGGTCGTGCTGGCGCTGGCCACGTTCATCCTGTCGTTCACCGTTCTGAAGCTGACCCAGAAGAGGACGCAAGCATGAGCGCCCAGGCCGCCCCTGTCACGAATGAGCGCCGCCGTGGCCGCAGCCCCGTGCACGAGTCGATCTCGTCGCGCGTACTCGCCATGGCCGTCATGGGCATCGCGACGCTCTACTTCCTGACCCCGATTTGGTGGCTCTTCGTCGCCTCGACGAAATCGCGCGACGACTTCACATCAACCGAGCCACTGTGGTTCGCGGAATTCAATCTCTTTGACAATATTCAGGCGCTGATTGACTACAGCGACGGGGTCTTCCTGCAGTGGCTGCTCAACAGTGCGCTGTACGCCGGTCTGGGTGCCGCCATCGCGACGCTGTTTGCCGCGATGACTGGTTACGCGATCGCGAAGTACACGTTCTGGGGCCGCAACACCCTGTTCAATGTGATCCTTGGCGGTGTACTGGTGCCCGCGACGGCACTGGCGTTGCCCCTGTTCTTGATCTTCAGCCAAGTCGGGGCGACGAACACCTACTGGGCAGTCTTCTTGCCGAGCCTTGTCAGCCCCTTCGGCGTGTACCTCTCGCGGATCTACGCGGCCGCCAGCGTGCCCGACGAGATCATTGAGGCGGCACGCATAGACGGCGCTGGTGAAATCCGCACCTTCTTCACGGTGTCGACGCGCATGATGGCACCCGCTCTCGTGACCATCTTCCTCTTTCAGTTCGTCGCGATCTGGAACAACTTCTTCCTGCCGCTCATCATGCTGCGAGACGAAGAACTGTTCCCGGTCACGCTCGGCCTCTACGTCTGGAACACCCAGGTGAGCCAGATTCCCGATATCCGTGCGCTCGTCATCATCGGCTCGCTGATCTCGATCATTCCCCTCATCATCACGTTCCTCGGTCTGCAGCGGTTCTGGCAGTCCGGGCTGGCCAACGGCGGGCTCAAGTGAGCCTGCCGGTCAGCGAACCCGAGTCGGGCCCCCTGCGCCCGACCGCCCTCACCACCAACACCACCAAGAGATAAGGAAAGACGCATGGCGATCTCCCGCATTGCGCGCGCTGGGGCCCTCGCGGCCGCGGCCACGCTCGCCCTCACCGCCTGCTCGACCGGTACCGGAGGCGACGGAGCCTCTGGCGACTGCGCCCCGAGCGACGGCCCCGTCGAGCTCGACTTCACCAGCTGGCTGCCCGGCATTGACGAGGCTGTCGCGATCTGGAACGAAGAGAACCCCGACATTCAGGTCAACGTGCAGACCGGCCCGAACGGCCTGGGCGGCACGTACCAGAACTTCTTCAACCAGCTCGAGGCTGGCAACGCTCCCGACCTCGGCCAGATCGAGTACGACGCGATGCCGAACTTCCGCGTGCAGGACGGCCTCGAGAACATCGCCGCCTGCGAGGGAATCCTTGAGGCAGAGAGCCAGTTCGTCGACTGGACCTGGAGCCAGGTCACCTTCGGCGAGGAGGACGCGGTGTACGCGATTCCGCAGGACACCGGTCCCATGGCCATGTTCTACCGCGCCGACCTCTTCGAGGCGGCCGGCATCGAGGTGCCGACCACGTGGGAGGAGTACGAGGCAGCTGCCGAGCTGATCCGCGGCGAGGGTGGCTACATCACCAACTTCTCGCAGAGCGACATCAACCAGTTCGCCGGCTTCGTCTGGCAGACCGGTGGCCAGTGGTTCTCGAACGACGGGGACAGCTGGCAGGTCAACCTCGAGGGCGAAGAGTCGCTCATGGTGGCCGAGTACTGGCAGGGTCTGCTTGAGAACGACCTCGTGTCGGCGAACCCGCCGTGGACCGATGAGTGGAACGCCGCGTTCAACAACTCCGAGGTCTGGACCTGGGTTTCGGCTGTCTGGGGTGCCAACACCATCCTCAGCGGCGCTCCCGACACCGCCGGCAACTGGGCCGTCGCCCCGATGCCGCAGTGGGAAGAGGGCGCCAGCGCCGCCGGCAACTGGGGTGGTTCGACTACCGCAGTGCTGAAGGGCTCGGAGCACCCGTACGAGGCCGCTCAGTTCGCGCTGTGGCTGAACACCGACGCCGACGCGCTCACCGCCATGAACCGCACCGCCCAGATCTACCCGGCGACCATCGAGGGTGCGAACCTTCCGGTCTTCGCCGAGGGCGTCGAGTTCTACGGCGGCCAGAAGATCTACGAGGTCTTCGCCGAGGCCGGCACCAACGTCGACCCCAACTTCGTGTGGGGCCCGACGATGACGCAGGTCTACAACGACGTGGCTGACGGCTTCTCGGCAGCCATCTCGGGCGACGGTACGCTCATGGACGCTCTGGCCGCCGGCCAGCAGTCGACCATCGAGGCTCTGCAGGCAGCGAGCATCCCCGTCCAGGAGTAAGCACCATCGCACTCCATCACCTCCGTGCCGCGGGTGTCAGCGTTCTGCTCGACGCCCGCGGCACGGGCGTGCCCCGACTTATTTACCTCGGCGCCGACCTCGGTGACCTCGACGAGTCGGCACTGATCTCTCTCGCCGCTCCGCCGGCGATTCCGCCGAGCTCCCCCGATCACGCGGTCGTGCCCTCCCTATTGGCCAACCGCTCTGAGGGGTTCGCGGGATGGCCCTCCGCCCAGCTGCGCCGCGCATCCGCTTCCGCTTCGCGATTCGCCACCCGCTTCGCGACGCGGGCGGTGGTGCGAGACACGGCCACGAGCATCCGCCTCGTCGTGGATGCGCACGACGACGACGGCGCGTTCGCGACCGTCGAATGGATGCTCGCCCTGTCGGACGAGGGCATCGTCACGATCCAGCTCACCGCCGCCGCGCACGCGCAGCCCGTCGAGGTGTCGAGACTCGCGGCGACCGTGCCCGTGCCCGCCCGAGGGAGCGAGTTGCTCGACTTCACGGGCCTCTGGGCCTACGAGCGCCGCCCGCAGCGCACCGCCGTGCGCGACGGCCTGATGCTGCGCGAGCAGCGCCAGGGCCGCCCCGGTCACGACAGCCCGTTCCTGACGATCGCGGGCACCCCCGGCTTCGGCTTCCGGCACGGCGAGGTGTGGGCGCTTCACCACGCCTGGAGCGGCGACAGCGTCACCGGCCTCGAGAGTCTTGCCACGGGAGACCGCCGCCTCCTCGCGGCCGAACTGTTTGAGCCCGGCGAACTCGTGCTCGCGGCCGGCGAGAGCTATACCGCCCCCGAGACCGTCATCGCCTACTCGGCATCGGGGCTCGACGGCCTGAGCGACCGCTTCCACCCGTACGTGCGGCGCCTCATTCCGCCCGCTGAGCGCCCGCTCGTGCTCAACACCTGGGAGGCCGTCTACTTCGAGCAGTCGCTCGAGCGCCTCACCCCCCTCGTCGAGGCGGCGGCCAAGGTCGGCGTCGAACGCTTCGTGCTCGACGACGGCTGGTTCACCGGCCGCACCGACGACAAACGCGCCCTCGGCGATTGGACCGTCGACAAGACACGCTGGCCCCAGGGCCTCCACCCGCTCATCGCCGAGGTCACGGCCCGCGGCATGGAGTTCGGCCTCTGGGTTGAGCCCGAGATGGTCAGCCCCGACAGTGAGCTCGCGCGCGATCACCCGGACTGGGTGCTCGCGGGCACCGCGGCCGACGGCTCCGGCGCGAGCGTCCCTCCCACCTGGCGCTGGCAGCACACCCTCGACCTCACCGCCGAGGGCGCCGCCGATCACGTCTTCGCTGCCCTCGACGCGCTGCTGACCGAGTACCCGATCCGCTTCCTCAAGTGGGATCACAACCGCGCGCTGCACGCCGGGTCTGCCGCGAAGCAGACGCGCGCGCTGTATGCCCTCCTCGACCGACTGCGCGCGGCCCACCCGGACGTCGCCATCGAGTCGTGCGCATCGGGCGGCGCCCGCATCGACCTCGGCATCGCGCGCCGCGTGCACCGCTTCTGGACCTCCGACACGAACGATGCCCTCGAGCGTCAGTCGATCCAGCGCTACACGAGCATCCTCATGCCCCCCGAGCTGCTCGGTGGGCACGTGGGTTCACATCGCGCCCACATCACGGGCCGCACGCACGCCCTCTCGCTGCGCCTTATCACCGCGCTGTTCGGCCATGCCGGCATCGAGTGGGACCTCACCCGCACGAGTGACGACGAGCGCCGCATGATCGCTGACTGGGCCGCGCTCTATCGCGACGAACGCGAGCTGCTGCACGGCGGCCGCGTCGTTCGCACCGACGAGCCAGGCGACGACCGCCTCGTGCACGCCGTCGTCGATCAGGATGCCGACCGCGCCCTCATCGCGCTGGTCCAGCTCACGGCGTCGCCGGTCGCCACCCCGCCCCGCTTGCGCCTGCCGAGCCTTGCATCCGACCGCGTGTACCGACTGGAAGCGATCGAGGTGGGCGGCCCCGCGCACGTGGTGCAGGACGCCCCTCCGGCGTGGTGGCAGGCCGGGTCAATCGAGTTGACGGGTCGGGCGCTGGCCGAGTTCGGCGTGCCCGTGCCGCTGCTCGCCCCGGAACAGGCGATTCTGCTGCGGGCGACGGCCGTCGTCACGCCCTGAGCGTTCGAGCGCCGAGCCCCTAGACCTGCAGCGCGTACAGCGCGACGGCCGCGGCCGCGGCGACGTTGAGCGAGTCGACTCCGTGCCCCATGGGGATGGTCACGACGGTGTCGGCGGCGGCCAGCGCCCGGCGCGACAGCCCATCCCCCTCCGAACCGACGACCACGGCCACCCGCTCGGGCGCCGCGGCCGCGTACGAGCGCAGGTCAACGGCGTTGTCGGCGAGCGCGAGCGCGGCGAGCTGGAAGCCGGCGTCCGTGAAGAGCGCGCGCGCCGCATCCCATTCGGGAAGGCGCGTCCACGGCACCTGCAGCACGGTTCCCATCGAGACGCGCACGCTGCGGCGGTAGAGGGGGTCGGCGGCGTCAGCGGTCACGAAGACGGCGTCGGCGCCGAGGCCCGCGACCGAGCGGAAGATCGCCCCAATGTTGGTGTGGTCGACCACGTTCTCGATCACGACCACCCGGCGGGCATCGCGCAAGAGCTCCGCGGGCTCAGGCAGCGTGGGTCGGTGCATGCTGGCGAGCGCGCCGCGGTGCAGGTGGAAGCCGGTGAGTTCTTCGAGCGCGGCGGGCGAGCCGACGTAGACGGGCACGTCGTGACCGTCGAGCAGCCGCTCGAGTTCGGGCAGCCAGCGGGCCGAGGTGAGCACGCTGCGCGGCCGGTGGCCGGCGGCCAAGGCCCTGCCGATCACCGTTAACGATTCGGCGAGGTACAGCCCGCCCTCGGGCTCGATGGCGCGGCGCAGGGCCACGTCGGTGAGCCGGGCGTAGTCGTCGAGCGCCGGATCATCGAGCGCGTCGAACTCGCGAATCTGCACCGAGTTGCCTCCCTATCAGCCCCCGGAAACATATCTGAAACCGCGCGCGTTTAGTTTCGAGACCAGCACCACGAATCGGAGACCGACCGTGACGAGCACCGCACCCGCCCTCGCCCTTGGCGACGAGGCCCTCGCCGAGCTCGCCCGCGCCGCCGAACTGCTGAAGGGCCGCCGCATTGCCGCGTTGACCGGCGCCGGCGTCAGCACCGACTCGGGCATTCCCGACTACCGCGGCGCCGGCGCCCCCGTGCGCACCCCGATGACCTACAGTCAGTTCCTCGCCGACGAGCCGTACCGCAAGCGCTACTGGGCGGGCAGCCACCTGGGCTGGTCGCGGTTCGCGACCTCCCGCCCCAATTCGGGTCATCGGATGCTCGCCGAGCTCGAGCAGGCCGGTCTCGTCACCGGCGTGGTCACCCAAAACGTCGACGGCCTGCACGTGCGCGCCGGTTCCCAGCGGGTCGTTGACCTGCACGGCTCGATGGATCGCGTCGTGTGCCTGCACTGCGGTCAGGCGTTCTCACGCGAGGCGGTCGCTGAGCGCATCAGCGTGCTGAACCCGTGGTTCGACGAGTCTGCCGCGAGCCGCGTCAACCCCGACGGTGACGCCGAGGTCGACGACGTGTCGCGCTTCGCGGTTCCCGAGTGCACCGTCTGCGGGGGCACCTTGAAGCCCGACATCGTGTTCTTTGGCGAGTTCGTGCCGCCCGTGAAGTTCGAGGAGGCGCGCAGCATCGTCGCCCGCGCCGACGCGCTCGTGGTGCTCGGCTCGTCGCTCGTCGTGAACTCGGGCGTGCGGCTCGTGGGCCTTGCCCAGAAGCGCCGCATCCCCGTCATCATCGTCAATCGGGGAGTAACGAAGGCCGACGCGCGCGCCGCCGTTAAGATCGACGCGGGCACTTCCGAGACGCTCGCCCTCCTGCGCGACGCGCTCCTGCCCTAACCTTCGCGGCCGAGATCCGGCCGCGCGGAAGGGACCGATGACCGTCTTTGCGCTCGTGCGCCACGGGGAAACCGACTGGAACCGCGCCCGCCGCATCCAGGGAGCCACCGACATCCCGCTCAACGACACGGGCCGCGCCCAGGCCGCGGCCGCCGGCCAGTTGCTGGCGGGGCGCGCCTGGAGCCGCATCGTGGCCTCGCCGCTGTCGCGCGCATCCGAGACCGCCCAGATCATCGCGCGAGAGGCGGGCCTCGGCGAGGTGGAGCACGACGCGTCGTTCGTCGAGCGCAACTACGGCGAGGCCGAGGGGCTCACGGGCGCCGAACTCGACACGCGGTTCCCCGAGGGCGTCGACGTGCCCGGCCGCGAGACCCGCGAGGCCGTTGCCGAGCGCGTCATCGCGGGCCTCCACCGGCTGGCCGATGCGCACCCCGGCGAGGCAATCATCGTCGTCGCGCACGGCGGCGTCATTCGCAGTGTGCTCGAGTCCGTCGCGCCGGGTCACCACCGCGAGCCGATCACGAACGGCTCGATCCACTCGTTCCAGCACGCCGATGGCGGCCTCGAACTCGTGGTCTTCGATGACCCGCTCGACGAGCAGTCGATCTTTCCCTACGCCGACGACTACGACGAGCAGAACCCGCTGGCGCACCGCGAAGACGGGCGCGAGGCAGCCGGGGGCGACCGCTAATGGCACCCTCCGGTCTCGAACGCTTCCGGGCCGCGACCGTCCACCTCGACCTCGACATTCGGCGCATGCCCGACTCGACGCACACGGCGGCGGAGGCCGCCGCGGCTCTCGGCGTCGAGGAGGGCCAGATCGTGAAGTCGCTGGTCTTCGTCGCGGTGCGCGCGCCCGCCGATGGGGCTGATGAGGCGCGTGAAGCGGTGCTCGTGCTTGTTCCGGGCGACCGGCGCGCTGATCTCGCGCTGCTGGCACAGGCGACGGATGCGCGGATTGAGAAGGCGGACGCCCGCACCGTCAAGCAGGCAACCGGCTTCTCGATCGGTGGCGTGCCGCCCATCGGTCACCCCGCCCCCGTGCCGACGCTCATAGACGCGTCGTTCGACCGATTCGACGTGCTGTGGGCCGCGGCCGGAAGCGCCTACGACAACTTCCCGCTCACCCCTGCACAGCTCATCGAATGGTCGGGCGGCCGCGTGGCGGCCGTCGCGTCCTAGCGACAGCGGGTCAATCGGCGCCAGCCGCGAAAACGCTGGGCATCGGGGCACCGCCTACGCACAGACGGTGCCCGCGACGCAGTACAGTCAGCCATGCCCAGCATCACCGCGCGTCCCGCACCTTTTCGCGCGTGGGCGCTCATCTCGCTGGCGCTGGTCGTCACGCCACTTGCCGCCTGCTCCGCAGAGGTGGCGAACGACACCCTCGGAGGGCCCGGGCTTCCCGTCCAACTCGCCGGCGAGTCGTACAGCGGCGACGCGATCGACGTCGATGCGCCCCTCGTCGTCGGCAACGACGGTTGCTTTCGCCTCGCCGCCGGCGACCGCGATCGCTTTGTGATTTGGCCCGCGGGCTTCCGTATGGACGGCGATGTGGTCATCACGCGTGACGGCACCACGCTCGAGGCGGGAGACCCCGTCACGGGCCCGGCAACGCTGATGCCGGTCGACGAACTCATCGCCATCGAGGGACCAGACGGTTACTGGGCGGCGACCGCGGGGTTCTGTCTGACCGGTGAGGACGCCATTGTCGTTCTCCACACCGTCCAACCCGCGTCGTAGCGGTCTCGACCGCTAGCGGCGCGTCGCCGCCAACGTCCTCAGCAGCGTCTCGAGCGCAGCCGCGCTCGCATCCCAGTCGAAGCGAGCCGCCTCGGTGGGCCCGGCGGCGCTGCGGCGCTCCCACTCCCCCGGCTGGGTCAGCCGTCGCACGGCCGCGGCGAGCCCCTCGGCGTCGTCGACCGGAAAGTACAGGGCCGTCTCGCCGCCGATCTCGCGGAAGATCGCCGTGTCGGCGACCACGATGGGTGTTCCTCGCCCCATCGCCTCCACGAGTGGGATGCCGAAGCCCTCCTCACGCGAGGCGTGCACGAGTGCGGTGGCCCGATCCAGCAGTGCCTCGTATTCAGCGTCATCAACCCCGTCGTGCACCACGAGCGAGCCGGCGGGAGCCGCCGCGGTGAGCCGATCGCGCTCGCCCGCCGGGATCCGGCTCAGCAGGTGAAGCCGCGCGCCCGGCAGGTGGTGCAGTGCCGCCACGAGCGTGTCGACCCCTTTGTACGGCATGAATGAGCCCATGTAGACGAGCTCGACGCCGTCCGGGCGGGTGCGCTCCCGCGCAGGCACCGCATCCGCCGCGTTCGGCACGACCGTGACGGGGCGCCGCGTCAGCCGGTGCCGCGCGATGAGGGCGCGCGTGGTGTCGGAGACCGTGACCACAGCATCCGCCCGATTCAACAGCAGCCGCTGCGGCCACCACGCGAGGTGGTAGAGCCGCCAGAGCAGGCGCACGGGCGCGGGTAGATCGCGCGGCGGCGTGCGGTGCGTGTAGTAGATGAGGTCGTGCACGGTGAGCGCGAGCGGGTAGCGGCGGCCGAACGCGCCCATCGTCTGCATGGGGCTGAACACGACGTCGGGAGCGAGCCGGTTCACCTGTAGCGCCACGAACGGCTCACGCGCGCTCGTCGGGCTCGAGATGACCGCGTGTGGCAGCTCGGGCAGCATGGTGAGTTGCCGCTCGTCGCTGACGAGCATGACGAGCTCGTCCTCGGGGCCGAGCCGGCGGGCGAGGGCGGCGGTGAGCGACGCGGTGAAGCGGCTGATGCCGTCGTGCCGCTCGATCCGCGTGTAGCGGCAGTCGACGGCGACCCTCACGCGAGGAACTCCGCGATCGCGGCGGCCGCCTCGGCCGGCTTTTCGTAGTGAATCAGGTGGCCGACGTCCGCGATTTCGACGAGACGCGCATCCGGGAATCGCGTCACGAGGCGCCGCTGCAGCTCGATCGGCGTGATGTCGTCGCGGGTCGCCGCGACCAGGAGCGTGCGGGGGGTGACGCGCCCGGCGAACTCCGACACGTCGTGCGACACGGATGCGCGGAACGCTTCCAGCAGCATGTCGCGGTTCGCAAACCCCGAGAAGTAGCGGTCGTGTTCGGCGTGAATCCAGCGGCGCAGGCCCCTGTCACGGGTCTTCGCCATGGTGACGCTCATGACGCGGGTGATGAGGCGGCTGCGCAGCACGGCAAAACCCGGCTTCTCGGGAAGCACGGCGCCGAGTCGGTAGAACGCGACCGCTCCGCGCGTGAGCAGGCCGCGCGGGCCCGACAGCGCCGGGGCGCCGATCGGGTTCACGAGCACCACGGCGGGTGTCGGGGTGCCCGCCGCCACCGCAGCGCTCACGACGATCGTGCCAAACGAGTGCCCGAGCAGCACGGCGCGGCCGGTGAGAGCCTCGGCCTCGAGGAACGCGGCGAGCCACGCGGCGTAGCCGTCGATGTCGTGCCCGCGGTCGGGGAACGGCGCCGACTGCCCGAATCCGGGCAGGTCGGGGGCGAGGATGCGCAGCTGCGGCAGGCGCGCCACCACCGGTTCCAGCCCGTGATGGTCGCCCCGGAAGCCGTGCACGACGACGACAGTGGTCGTCGCGTCGCTCGGCCCGTACTCGACGACGTGCGTGCGTGACCCGAGCACATCGACGGAGCGCTCGCGGCGCGGAACGGCGGCGAGCAGCGCGGCGTGCGGGGCGGGGGTGCTCATCGCCGCCCAGTCTAGGGTGCGGGCTCTGCCGAGATCCGCTCCCAAAATAGGGCGCTCACGCGCTCAAATCGGTTCGATGCGCCGTCTACAGTGGGGTGTTGACCCACCCCGCCGTCTGTCTAGGAGCGCTGTGAACTTCACCGCACCCATCACCCTTCCCGGGCTCACCCTCGACCCGCAGTGGCACCGCCGCAGCGTCTTCTATGAGGTGATGGTGCGCT
>DASSWY010000083.1:0-5609 GCA_035704325.1 Microcella sp.
TTCGCGCAGCTTCATGGGCGCGAGGTGGCGCAGCTCCGGCCGAAAGCCGGTCGCCCAGATGATCGCGTCGGCGCGCTGAAACTCGTCGTCGGGGAAGCGCACGCCGTCGGCTTCGATGCGCGCAAACATGCCCTTCGTTTCGAGGATGCCCCGCTCGAGCGCCGCCTGGATCTTGCGGGTGCGCGGCACCCCCGTTCCGCTGACGATGCTCGGCAGGGCGCGGCCCGCGCGGGCCGCCTCGTCTTGCGCTCCGACCGCCTTCTCGGCCGCCTCGAGGTCGAGTTCAGAGCCGTCGAGGAATTCGGGCGGGCGGCGGGTCGCCCACGTGATCGAGTTCGCCACGCCCTCCAGTTCGAGGATGAAGCCGATCGCGGAGGTGCCGCCGCCGACCACGACCACGTCCTGACCGGCGAAATCCTGCGCATCCACGTAATTGCTGGTGTGCACGTGGCGGCCGGCGAAGTCGCGCATGCCGGGATAGTGCGGCACGAAGGGGGCGCCCCACGTTCCGGTCGCGTTCACGATCGTGGCGCCGCGCAGTTCGAGCTCGCCCCCCTCGGTGTCGAAGCGCACGAGCAGGTCGCGGCCGAGGTCGGTGACGCTCGTCACATCGGCGGGGCGCACGACCTGCAGGCCGTAGTGCTCTTCGTAGGCGGCGTAGTACTGCTCAACCACGTCGCGCGCCGGCACACCGTGGTCGGCGGTGGCAAAGCTGAGACCCAGCTCGTCCATGCCGGGCAGATCGTTGACCTTGTGGGCCGAGCCGAGCTTGAGCGCCTCCCAGCGGTGCTGCCAGGCGCCGCCGGTCGAAGGCCCGCGGTCGAGCAGTACGAATTCTTCGCCCGGTTCGAGACCGAGGCGCCGCAGGTAGTAGGCGACCGAGAGCCCCGCTTGGCCCGCGCCGATGACGATGCACGAGGTGCTGAGGTCGGCGTCGGTCACAAGCGTCTACGGTACCTGTCTACCCACTGCGGGTGCCCGGGGAGGGCCCCGAGTCGAGGGTCGCTCCGTGGTAGAGTGCCGGTTAGTTTTCGTCCAGTCCCACGTCGGCGTGTTCTCGCGGAATTTCCGCCCGCCGACCAACCTGTTGAGGGGGTCACGCATGGGGCGCGGTCGCCAAAAGGCAAAGCACACCAAGGTCGCTCGTGAGCTGAAGTACTACAGCCCGAACACCGACCTGACGCAGCTCGAGCGCGAGCTCGCGGCGAAAGAAGACGAGCAGTACGTCGACAAGTGGGCCGACCTGGTCGACGACGATGACGACGACGTCGACATCGACCAGCCGCGCACGGCCTAGCGGCCACCCAAGTCACGCGTGAGGCCCGCCCTGGCGGGCCTTTTCGCTGTGCGCGGGGCGTGGGTTGCGCCGGGTGCCGGCTGGGGGAAGCGCAGGCTGCGTCAGGCGCAGGCAGTCGGGTCGCTACGCGCCGTAGCTGCCGACGAGGCGCACGGCCCCACCGTCGACGCCCTTGGCGCCCTGCTCAAAGCCGGCGAGGTCGCGCGCGGCGGTCGAGACGGTGCCCACCTGCCAGCTGGGCAGGCCTGCGGCGGTGAGCGAGTCGGTGACCGCGGACGCGTGCTGCTTGTCAACGACCGCGAGCATCCCGAGACCCAGATTCCAGGTGCCCTCGGTCGATTCGAGGCTGTCGCCGGCGAGGTCGGTCAGCACGCGGAAGACCGCGGGCGGGCTCCAGGTCGAACGGTCGACCTCGACCCACGACCCCCGCGGCAGCACGCGGGCCAGGTTCGCGGCGATGCCGCCGCCCGTCACATGGCTGAGCGCGTGAACGGCGCCCGGATGCACTTCCAGCGTCTGCAGGATCGGCGCCGTGTACAGCCGGGTCGGCTCGAGCAGCGCACGACCCACGACGCCGCCGAACTCGGGCAGCTCGTCGTGAAACGAGATCGAGCGCTCGGCCAGAATGTGGCGCACCAGCGAGAAACCATTCGAGTGCAGGCCCGAGCTCGCCATGGCGATGACCACGTCACCGTCGGTGACGCGCTCGGGGCCGAGCACCGCATCCGCCTCGACGACGCCGACGGCAGCGCCGGCGACGTCGTAATCGTCGGGGCCGAGCAGGCCCGGGTGCTCGGCGGTCTCTCCCCCGACCAGCGCCGTGCCCGTCGCAGAGCAGGCCTCGGCAATGCCGCGCACGATGTCGGCGATGCGCTGCGGGTGCACCTTGCCGCAGGCGATGTAGTCGGTCATGAACAGCGGGGTGGCGCCCACCACGACGATGTCGTCAACGACCATCGCGACCAGGTCGTGCCCGATCGTGTCGTGAATGTCGAGCGCCTGCGCGATCGCGACCTTCGTGCCGACGCCGTCGGTGCTCGTGGCGAGCAGCGGCCTGCGATAGCGGGTGAGGGCGCTCGCATCCCAGAGCCCCGCGAAGCCGCCCACGCCGCCGAGCACATTGGGCCCGTGAGTCGCGGCGACGGCCGACTTCATGAGTTCGACCGCGAGGTCTCCGGCTGCGGTGTCGACGCCGGCGGCGGCGTAGCTGCTCGATGCGCTCTCGGTCACCGGTCAAGCGTATCGGCGGCGGCGTGCGCAGATGAGCACGTGTGCCAGACTTGAGGCGGCTCGATCGGGCCGATTCCCCTGTCTTTCGGGAGCACGCGAAACTTCATGTGCGGCATCGTCGGCCTCGTCTCGTCGGGCCCCGTCAATCAGCAGGTCTACGACGCGTTGGCGCTCTTGCAGCACCGCGGCCAAGACTCGACCGGCATCGCCACCGCCGAGGGGCGCGTGCTGCACATGGCGAAGGCGAAGGGCCAGGTGCGCGAGGCGTATCGCACCCGCGACATGCGCTCGCTGCTCGGCAACTCGGGGCTCGGCCACGTGCGCTACGCCACCCGGGGCACCGCCTCGAGCGAGGAAGAGGCGCAGCCGTTCTACGTGAACGCGCCGTACGGCATCATCCTCGTGCACAACGGCAACCTCACGAACACGCGCGAGTTGACGCGCGAGCTGAACGAGGTCGACCGCCGGCACCTCAACACGAACTCCGACACCGAGTTGCTCGTCAACGTGCTCGCACACGAGCTGCAGCAGCAGGTGACGACCAGCACCGACCTCGACCCCGACCAGGTGTTCGCCGCCATCAGCCGCGTGCACGAGCGCGTCGAGGGCTCGTACGCCGCGATCGCCCTCATTGCGGGGCACGGCCTGCTGGCTTTCCGCGACCCCTTCGGCATTCGCCCCCTCGTGCTCGGCCGTCGCCCCAGTGAGTCGGGGCAGGACGAGTGGGTCGTCGCGAGCGAGTCTCTCGTGCTGGAGGCCGGCGACTACGAGATCGTGCGCGACATCGCGCCCGGCGAGGCGGTGTTCATCAGCCAGAGCGGCGAACTCATCAGCCGCCAGTGCGCGGCAAACCCGCGACTGATCCCGTGCTCGTTCGAGTACGTGTACCTGGCCCGGCCCGACTCGATCATGAACGGCATCTCGGTGTACGAGGCGCGGCTGCGCCTGGGCGACCGGCTGGCGAACACGATCGCCGAATACGCGCCGACCGGCGACATCGACGTCGTCATGCCGATTCCCGACTCGTCGCGACCCGCCGCCATGCAGGTGGCGCAGAAGCTCGGCATCGAGTACCGCGAGGGCTTCTACAAGAACCGCTACGTCGGGCGCACCTTCATCATGCCCGGGCAGGCCGAGCGCAAGAAGAGCGTCAAGCAGAAGCTGAACGCCATGTCGAGCGAGTTCCGCGGCAAGAACATCTTGATCGTCGACGACTCGATCGTGCGCGGCACCACGTCGAAAGAGATTGTCGAGATGGCCCGCTCGGCCGGCGCCAACTCGGTCACCTTCACCTCGGCGGCCCCGCCCGTGCGCTACCCGCACGTCTACGGCATCAACATGCCGACGTCACGCGAGCTGGTGGCCCACGGTCGCAAGATTCCCGACATCGCTCGCGAACTCGGCGCCGACCACCTCATCTATCAGGAGGTCGCCGACATGCAGTCGGCCATCATCGAGGGCAGCGACATCACCGAACTCGAGATGAGCTGCTTCACCGGCGACTACGTCACCGGCTCGGTCAGCCCCGAGTACCTCACCTGGGTCGAGGCGAACCAGAACAGCTAGGCGTCAGCGGTCGTCATCGTCGAGCTCACCCTCGATGGGGGCCGGGTCGACGACCTCGCGCAGGGCTTCCATCGTGCGGGCGCGGCGCCGCGAGCGGCGATCCAGCACAACCCCGACGATCGCCCCGACGAGCACGCCCGCCGTGATGCCGTACAGCGAGAAGTAGGCGACGAGCGTGCCGAGCCCCACCTGCGATTCGGGGTTGCGCGGCACGAGCGTCGTGACGATGAGGGTGATGATGAACCCGAGGGTGCCGCCAACGACCATGAAGGCACCGATTTTCGGCGCGCGGCGCACGCTTAACTGCTGGCGGTCGCCCATCTCGGGCGCGGGGGTCGCGTCGCTCACGTCTTTATTCTGACGGACTCGGCTGAGCAATCGGGCCTAGTCGTGGCGGGCGGGCGCGATCGGGAACAGCGGCGAGAGGTCGCTGCGTGATCCTGAGGCCTGGATGCGCGCATCCTGAACCGCGTCGGCGAACGTGACGCGACCGGCGGCGAGCGCGATGAGCGTCGCTGCGTCGGTCTCGACGACGTTCGGCGGGGTGCCGCGGGTGTGCCGCGGGCCCTCGACGAGCTGCACGGCCCCGAAAGGCGGCACCCGCAGTTCGACGCTCTTGCCGGGGTGCTCGTCGCCCAGCAGCTGCAGCACGTAGCGGCTCGCCGTGGCAAGCGTCGTGCGCTCGGCGGCGTCGAGATCGGCGAGGGCGGCGGCGAGCGCCGCCTCGCCCTCCGATTGCGGGATGCGCGGGCGGGGCATGCGTCGAGGCTAACGGCCCGCGGGCGCCCACCAGCGCCCGTCGGCACCCACGGCTGCGTCGGTAGGCTGAGCGCGTGAAGATCCTCGTCCTCGGCTCCGGTGCCCGCGAGCACGCCATCATCACCGCCCTGCTGAGCGAGGGGGCCGAGCACCACATCGTCGCCGCCCCCGGCAACGCCGGCATCGCCGAGGCCGTCGAGACGGTCGCGCTCGACCCCACCTCTGGCTCAGTTGTGACCGACTACGCGATCGAGAACGGCGTCGAGCTCGTCGTCGTCGGGCCCGAGGCGCCGCTCGTCGCCGGCGTGGCCGACGCCCTGCGCACCCGCGGCATCGCCGTGTTCGGGCCGAGCGCCAAGGCCGCCCAACTTGAGGGCTCGAAGGCCTTCGCGAAGCGCATCATGGAGGCGGCCGGGGTTCCGACGGGCGCAGCGGTGCGCGCCGCGACGCTCGCCGAGGTTGAGCAGGCACTCGACCGCTTCGGTGCCCCCTACGTCGTGAAGGCCGACGGGCTCGCCGCCGGCAAGGGTGTGATCGTCACCGACGACCGTGCCGCCGCGCTCGCCCACGCCGAGCACTACCTG
Organism: Microcella sp.; assembly: GCA_035704325.1. Classification (GTDB taxonomy): domain Bacteria; phylum Actinomycetota; class Actinomycetes; order Actinomycetales; family Microbacteriaceae; genus Microcella. The sequence goes on from DASSWY010000083.1 coordinate 5,437, forward strand.
CAGCAGGGCGGCGTGCTGATTGAAGAGCACCTCGCCGGCCAAGAGATCAGCCTGTTTCTGCTGAGCGACGGCGCGACCGTCGTGCCGCTCAGCCCGGCGCAGGACTACAAGCGCATCGGCGACGGCGACACCGGCCCGAACACCGGGGGCATGGGCGCGTACTCGCCCCTGCC
>DASSWY010000310.1:0-5883 GCA_035704325.1 Microcella sp.
AGCACGCGGGCCCGGTCGCGCTCGCTCGGCGACTCCACTGAGCGGCCGAGCGCCCGAACGATCACGCTCGCCTCATCGAACAGCTGCGCAAGCCCCGGCCGGTCGAGACCGTCGCGCACGAGAATCTCGACGCGGCGCGCAATCGAGCGCACGTGCCGGGTGACCAGGTCGGCGGTCTCGAGCAGCTCGCCCTCCGCGGCGAGCCGCGCCCGGCCGCGCCGCAGCCAGGGCGAGTACGCCGCGACCGCGCGCGCCGACTCAAGCGACGCCCGCCACTCGTCGATGAGCGGCTGCGTGCGGCGACTGCGCGTCAGCGCCAACTCGGCGGCGCCGGCGTCGCCGCGCCGCAGCGCCTCCGCAACGCCCACCAGCGACTCGACGAGCAGCGAGAACAGGGCGCGCGACTCGCCCCGAGCACGCACCACATCCCACCGCGGAATGACCGCGGTCACAAGCAGCGCCACCACTCCCCCGACGAGCCCGTCGACAGCGCGCTCGAAGACCCCGCCCTCGGGGTCGGGCAAGACGGCGACGAGCATCGACTGCACCGCCGCCGCCACGGCAAAGGCCGCCGACGCTGACACGAGCCGCGCGACGATCAGCGCCACCGTCAGAATCAGCGCCAACTGCCACACCCCGCGCCCCACGGCCAGCACGATGAGCGCCGCCACGATGATGCCGACGAGGATGCCCACGACCGTTTCCAGCACCCGTCGCGGTCGCGCGTCGCGCGCCAACCCCAGGGCGCTGATCGTCACCGTGACGGCGACGATCGGCAGCTCGTGGTCGAGCACCTCGCGCGCGAACGTGTGGGCCACGACCACGCCGGCGACGATCTGGGCGATCGCGGGCAGGGACCGCAGGAGGCGGCGGAACGCGCGCCGCGCATCCACCTGGCGACGCACGCGGCGTTCGAGCCGGCGAAGCGGATCGTCGCCGCGCACGGTCGACGCCTCGCCCGGCCTAGCGGGTTTTCGCGCCGAGGCGCGGGATACGGGGCACGGCGGCCGACTGCCCGGCCTCGGGCGGCACGATGACCTCCTGCGCGGCGGCGATGTCGACACCGTCGACCGGCACGACCAGCGGGGCGGTCACGTCGAGCGAGCGCTTCACGATGGCGAGCGCGATCGGGCCGAGCTCGTGGTGCCGCGCGACCGAGGTGATGCGGCCGAGCTCGGCGCGGTCGGCGTCGGCGGCGTGCACCGTCGCGCCCGCGGGCGGCAACAGCGCGTCGGAGCCGTCGAGGTGCAGCATGACGAGCCGGCGCGGCGGGCGACCCAGGTTGTGCACCTTCGCCACCGTCTCTTGCCCCCGGTAGCAGCCCTTGGCGAGGTGCACGGCAGAGCGCAGCCAGTCGGTCTCGTGCGGGATCGACTTCTCGTCGACCTCAGCGGCGAATCGCGGGCGCCACGCGGCGACCCTGAGGGCCTCGGCCGCGAGCGAGCCCGCGAGGCGCACGCCCCCGGCGCGCGCGAGACGCGCCAGCTCGGCGAGGAACGCCCGCTCGACGATGAGCTCGACGGCCGGGTAACCGGCGGCAGGATGCGCGGCCGCGGCGGCGTACTGCCAGCCACCGCTCTGCACGGCCGCCCAGGGGTCGCGCCAGACGAGCGCGTGCCCGTTCGGCGACGCGGCCGGGATGCTCGGCTCGGCGTCCGCGGGCGCCATCGCCCCGATCACGGCCCACTCCGCGCTGGCGTCGACGACCTCGACCTGCATCATGAAGCGCATGCGGTCGAACCAGGCCGCGACGGCGGGCGCCGCCGTGCCCTCGACGATGAGCCACGCGGTCTCGCCGTCGTCGACCACGTGCATGGCGTGCTCGATGCGACCGTTCGGGTCGAGCAGCAGCGTCTCGGCCGACGCCCCCGGGGCGAGGCCCGCGAGCGACTGCGAGGTGAGCGAGTCGAGCAGGCGCAGCCGGTCGGAGCCCGTCAGGGTCACGACGCCCCGGTCGCTGAGGTCAACGACGGCGCGGCCCGCGGCGAGCGCGCGCTGCTCGGCGACCGGATCGCCGTAGTGTTCGGCTGTCGGTGCGCCAACGGCGCCGGGCAGCTGCGCCAGCGGCGAGGGGGAGGGCGCGGTGCCGTCAGCGACAGATGCCGCGGGGGTGTGCTGATCGGTCATGACAGTTATTCCTGACGGTTGAGCGCACCCGAGGCGTGGGTGCGCAGGTCGTTGCCGAGGGCGGCGATGTCCCAGGCCCACAGCAGGCGCCCCTCGACGAGCCCGTACATGCGGGTTGCCGCCGAATAGTCTTTGGCCGACGCCGAGCGCATGACGGCGTCGGTCTGCAGGTCGATGCGCGGGCCCTTGACGCGGCCGAGGTACAGCTCGCTGATACCGGTGGGGTGAATGAGCGCCACCTCGATCTCGAAGTCGTCGCGGCTCGTGCGCAGTGTCTCGACGGCCTCGCTGGTCGAGAACGGCCGCTCGCCGACACCCGGCAGCAGCGCGGGGCCGGGGTCGCCGGGCTGCGAGGGGCGGTGCAAGCGCCAGTAGCCCGCCTCGGCGTTCAGCGGCGTCTGCTCGGCATCGAGCAGCCACGTCGTCGACGTGTAGTTGAGGTAGTGCAGCCCGTCGTGGCTGAAGCTGACCCGCTGCCCGAACTCGTGCTCGCGCACATCATCACCGTCGCGGTAGTGCACGACGCCGGTGCCCTCCCACACGCCGAGTAGCCACGACAGCGGGGCGAGTTCGGCGGGCAGACTCGCATCAAGCGAGAACACGACGCTGGCCCCGGGGCGCGTTAGCGCTGGCCGCGGTAGAGGTTGACGAGCACGACCACCGACACGAACCCGATGGCGAGCGACGCCAGGCCGAGCAGGCCCAGGAAGAAGATTTCGATCGCGAGCAGCATGCGCTCAGTCTACGCCGGGAACGGTGAGCATCAGCCCCGAGGCGACGGCCGCGATGACAACGATTCCGACAATCGTGACGAGCAGTCGGCGCACGACGCCGTCGGTGCGCTGGGTGGCCACCTGCAGGCCGAAGGCGAGGAGGACGGCGGACGCCGCAACGAGCGGAACCGCCGCGAGATGCGCATCCCGAGGAAGCGCGACGGCGACGACGCCGAGGGCGACGAGAGCCGCCGCCCAGACCGGCACCGCGGTCACCATCGTGCGGGAGGACATGCCCCCCATGGTAGGCCGCCCAGTAGACTTGGGGCCGACACCCGGAGGACGCATGGCCGATCTGCTGATCCTGACCCCGCAGGTGGACGCTGACGTTCTGCCGGCGCTGGGCCTGCTGAGTCATCGGGTGCGCCAGATTCCGGCCCAGCCCGCCGCTCTGGTCGGCGCGCCGCACGTCGACCTGATTCTGGTTGACGCCCGAAGCGACCTCGCCGCGGCGAAGACCCTGTGCAAGATTCTGCAGACCACGGGGGCGGGCGGCCCCGTCGTCGTCGTGCTCACCGAGGGGGGCCTCACCGCGGTCAATGCTGAATGGGGCCTTGACGACGTCATTCTCGCGACCGCCGGCCCCGCCGAGGTGGATGCCCGCATTCGCCTCGTGATCGGCCGCCAGCGACACAAAGACGAGGGCGAATCGCAACTGATTCGCGCATCCGGTGTCGTCATCGACGAGGCGAGCTACTCGGCGAAGGTCAACGGCCGCACGCTCGACCTCACCTACAAAGAGTTCGAGTTGCTGCGCTTTCTCGCCACGCACCCGAGCCGCGTTTTCACCCGCGAGCAGCTGCTCAGCGAGGTGTGGGGGTACGACTACTTCGGCGGCACGCGCACGGTCGACGTGCACGTGCGGCGACTGCGGGCGAAGCTCGGCGACATGGATGCGCTCATCGGCACGGTGCGCAACGTCGGCTACCGCTTCACCGAGCACGACCCGAGCGAGCTCGCCGAGGCCGCGGAATCGGCCGAGCGGGCGGCCGCCCGCGGCGTCGACGCCTAAGCCGTATCGCGCGCCACCCGCCGGTGACACAATGCGGCCATGAGCGTCATGAGCGCGCGCCGCGTGCAGGGCACCTTCTACGTGCTTACCTTCGGCAACACGATCGCCGCCTCGTTCATCTGGGGCATCAACACGCTGTTTCTGCTCGACGCCGGCCTCAGCAACCTCGAGGCCTTCTCCGCGAACGCGTTCTTCACCCTCGGCATGGTCATCTTCGAGATTCCGACCGGGGTCGTCGCCGATACCCGCGGGCGGCGCACCTCGTACCTCTTGGGCACCGTGACGCTCGCGGTCACGACACTGCTGTACTGGCTGATGTGGCTGTGGCAGTCGCCGTTCTGGGCGTGGGCGCTCGTGTCGGTGGCGCTCGGGCTCGGCTTCACATTCTTCACCGGAGCGGTCGAGGCGTGGCTGGTCGATGCTCTAACGGCCACCAACTATCGCGGCACGCTCGAGACCGTGTTCGGCCGCGCGCAGATCGTGTCGGGCGTCTCGATGCTCAGCGGCTCGGTGCTGGGCGGGCTCCTCGCGCAGGTGACGAACCTGGGCGTGCCGTTTCTCGTGCGGGCGGGAATCCTGCTCGTCATGATCGTGGTCGCGGGTCTCTTGATGCGCGACCTGGGGTTCACGCCGGTGCGGGGAACGGGGCCCGTGACGGCCGTGCGCGCCGTGATGCGCGCATCCTGGATGCACGGTTTTCAGCGCCCCGCGATTCGCTGGGTGATGATCGCCTCGCCGTTCACGGCGGGCGTCGGGGTCTACGCCTTCTACGCGCTGCAGCCCTACCTGCTGGAGGTCGCGGGTGACGACACCGCCTACGCGCTCGCGGGGCTCGCCGCCGCAATCTTCGCGGGCTCGTCGATTCTGGGCGGACTGCTCGCGCCGCTCGTGCGGCGGCTCGTGGGCCGACGCACGACGGTGCTGCTCGCGTCGCTCGCGGTGTCGTCGGCCGTGCTGGTCGCCTTCTTCTTCGTCGAGACGCTGTGGCTCGCGATCGTGCTGCTCGCGGCCTGGGGCCTGACCACGTCGGTGGCGCAGCCGGCGCAGCGCTCGTACCTGAACGACATGATTCCGTCGGCGCAGCGGGCCACCGTGCTGTCGTTCCAGTCGCTGCTCGGCAGCGCGGGCGGCATCGTGACCCAGCCGGCGCTCGGCCGCGCCGCCGACCTGCAGGGTTACGGCTTCTCGCTCATGATCGGCGGCGTGATCTCGGCCGCCGCGCTGCCGTTCCTCGCCCTCAGCCGAGCCCAGCGCCACCCCGCCGATACCGCGAGCACCCGAGGTGTCGACGCGTAGCCACCCGCGCGTCACACACGGGTGCCACAATGTGCGGATGCAGGACGAGGGCGGGCGCACGCGCGACGGTGATGGGTCGCAGGTCGACGGCGGAGTCGACGGCGACTTCATGGACGACTACGACGAAACAACGAGCATCGATGACGGCACCTTGCCGCCCGAGCGTTACCTCGACCGCGAGCTGAGCTGGCTGCGCTTCAACCAGCGCGTGCTCGAGCTGGCCGAAGACCCGACGACGCCGCTGCTCGAGCGCGTCAACTTCTTGGCGATCTTCGCCACCAACCTCGACGAGTTCTTCATGGTGCGGGTGGCGGGCCTCAAGCGCCGCATCGTCACGGGCCTCGCCGTGCCGACCAACACGGGGCGAGCGCCGGCCGATGTGCTCTCTGACATCAACGCCCTCGCGCTCGAGTTGCAGCACCGGCACGTGCGCTGCTTTCACGAACTGGTGAAACCCGCCCTCGACGAGGCGAACATTCACGTCGAGTCGTGGGCCGACCTGAACGACGACGACCGCACCCGCGTCGACGAGATCTTCTCGACGAAGATCTTCCCGGTACTGATGCCGTTGGCGGTCGACCCCGCGCACCCGTTCCCCTACATCTCGGGCCTCTCGCTCAACCTCAGCGTGCGGGTGCGCAACCCGAAGACCGAGCGCGTCGAGTTCGCGCGCCT
>DASSWY010000321.1:0-2405 GCA_035704325.1 Microcella sp.
GCCCGCGGCATCCGCTCGGTGCCAGAATGGGACGCATGACGAACACCGGCGACGCCACCGCGACGGCCCACGAGGCCCGCCCCACCGACGAACTGCCCGCTGAGGAATCCGACGTCAGGAACGCGAACCGTTCGACGACGCCCGAGTCCGAGGGCTTCAAGGCGTTCATCTTCGGGGGCTGGGCCGAGCGCGACGAGCCCCTGCCGGCTCCGCGCGCGCAGGCCGCGTACGCCGCCGCGCGTCGTGAGCGCGTGTCCGCCGAGTTCCCCGGACAGCGGCTGATCATCCCGGCGGGCGACATGAAGCAGCGCGCGAACGACACCGACTACCCGTTCCGCGCGCACTCGGCGTTCGCGCACCTGACCGGCTGGGGCAGCGACACGGTGCCCGGCAGCGTGCTCGTGCTCGAGCCGACGGCCGACGGCCACGAGGCGGTGCTCTTCTTCCGCGAGGCGGCGGGCCGCGACTCCGACGAGTTTTACGCGAACCCCGAGATCGGCGAATTCTGGACGGGCCCGCGGCCGAGCCGCGACGACGTCGCCGTCGACCTCGCGCTGACCGCGCGCGGCCTCGGCGAGCTCGATGAGGTGCTCGACGCGATCGACGAGTCGACGCTCGTCGTGCGCGAGGCGGATGCGCGTCTCACCGACCGCGTGGATTCCGCGCGGCTGGTCGGCGGCTTCCGCACGACCGAGGATGCCGTGGACACGGCGGGCGACGACGAGCTCGCCCGCGACGTCAGCGAGCTGCGCCTCGTCAAGGACGAGTTCGAGGTCGACGAGATGCGCCGCGCCGTCGCGGCCACCGCGCAGGGCTTCGACGACGTCGTGCGCGAGCTGCCCGAGATCATCGAACACCCCCGGGGCGAGCGACTCGTCGAGGGCACCTTCAACCGACGGGCACGCGCCGAGGGCAACACGGTCGGGTACGACACCATTGCGGCCTCCGGCCCGCACGCCTGCATCCTGCACTGGACCCGCAACGACGGGCCCGTGCTGCCGGGCGACCTGATCTTGATCGACGCCGGCGTCGAGCTCGACAGCTACTACACGGCCGACATCACCCGCACCCTGCCGGTGTCTGGCACCTTCACGCCCGTGCAGCGCATGGTCTACGAGGCGGTGCGCGAGGCGGCGGACGCGGCGTTTGCGATCGTGAAGCCGGGCATCCGGTTCCGCGAGGTACACGCGGCGGCCATGGCCGTCATCGCCGAGAAGACCGCCGAGTGGGGCTTCCTGCCCGTCAGCGCCGAGGAGTCACTCAAGCCCGACGCCGGCTACCACCGCCGGTACATGGTGCACGGCACCTCGCACCACTTAGGGCTCGACGTGCACGACTGTGCCCAGGCCCGCCGCGACCTCTACCTCGACGGCGAGCTGCAGGCCGGCATGGTGTTCACGATCGAGCCGGGCCTGTACTTCCAGCCCGACGACCTCACGGTGCCGGAAGAGTTCCGCGGCATCGGTGTGCGCATCGAGGACGACATTCTCGTCACGGAGGACGGCGCCGAAAACCTGTCGGCGTTCATCCCCCGCACCGCGACCGAGGTCGAAGAGTGGATCGCGGGCCGCGCGCCCGTCTGGTCCGACGAGGGGTCGGACGAGGAGGAGTAGCGCGTCGGCGCGTCGCTACGGGCGGCGCAGCTTCGTCATCCCCAACTCGTTGAGATGCTCGGTGCTGGGCGCGGGCCGCTCGTACGCCACGGGGCAGTGCAAGACGGCGTTCGGCGTCGAGTGATCGATCGTGTGCTCAGACATCGCGTGCCCGCAGACCGGGCAGGCTCCTGACCTGTTGTCCATGGCGTGCTCGTTTCCCCACGACGGCGTCGAGGCGAAGCGGTTCCCCGTCAGCGTGCCGCCGCGGTGTGGCGCACACTGTACGCCTGCGGCCGCCCGCGCGTAAGCCCCCGCGGGGCCACGCCGAGCCGCGCCGCTTCGCAGCCTCTACAGCCCGAGCACAGCCGCCGCGACGAGAAAGTAGATCAGCAGCCCCGTCGCATCGACGAGGGTCGTCACGAGGGGCGCTGAGATGACCGCGGGGTCGATGCGAACGGCGCGGGCGAGCAGCGGCATGACCGAGCCGACCGTCGCCGCCCAGGTGCAGATGCCGATGACCGAAATGCCGACGACGGTCGCGACGGGAAAGTCGACGACGATCGAGCCGATGCCGAGCGCGACGACACCGAGCCCGAGCCCGAGCAAAAGCCCGACCCGCGCCTCGCGCCACGCGACGCGTACAACATCGCTCGGCCGCACCTCGCCGAGCGCGAGCGCGCGCACGGCCGCCGTTGCGGCCTGCGCGCCGACGTTGCCGCCCGTGCCGACGAGCAGCGGAATGAACAGCGCGAGCGCCGTCACGGCCTCGAGGGTGTCTTCGAACAGCTGCATGACCGACACCGTGAGACC
>DASSWY010000093.1:0-7366 GCA_035704325.1 Microcella sp.
GCGCGGGACTACCCCGTCGTCACGATGGGCGAGCTGATTCACGACGCCGCGGGGGCGGCGTTTGTGCGTGAGCGGGTGGCTGAGTTGGGGCTGTAGCAGGGAGCTGTGTCGAATCGACTCACGCGCAGCGCTGAGACTGGACCAGCCAGCCGCCCCCGGCTGCCTCAACAACCGTCAGGACCCAGTCGTCGGCGATGACGGTCTCCCCTGACTCGGTCCAGCCCGTGTCGGGCGCATCGGTGGTGGCGGCCCACGCTTCGGCGGCCTCGATCGGTGTCGCAGAGCCGGACGCGTCGGGCGTGAGTTCGGCGTCGAATGCGCCCGAGCATCCTGAACCATTCGCGGCGCATCCCACGAGGGTGAGGGCGGCGATGGCGGTGAACACCGCGGTCGCCCTGAGCCGAATCATGCTCAAATCCTCCTCCCCCAACGCCGTTACGTCAACGCTTTCCCCGACACGCCGACTGAATGTCGGTGCAGCTTGCCATATTCGAACGTATGTTCGACCATGGAGAGGTGCCCGCGCTTGCCCTCGCCTCCCCCCAGCCGACCCCGTCGGCTGTTGAGGCGTTGCAGGCGCGCATCAACGCGATGCAGCGCACGACGCTCAATACGAAGCTCACGCCGACGCACGAGGCGCTCGCCGACCTCTTGCCCGACGGCGGGTTGAAGCAGGGCGCCGCCTACTCGGTGACCTCGTCGAGTGCGCTCGTCATGGCGCTGCTCGCCGGGCCCTCCCAGGCCGGCTCGTGGTGCGGCGTCGTCGGCATGCCCGAGTTCGGGGTCGAGGCGGCCGAGGCGCTCGGCATCGACCTCGACCGGCTCGTACTCGTACCGCACCCGGGCGAGCAGTGGCTCACCGTGACCGCCGCCATCGCCGACGCCATGAGCGTCATCGTCGTCAAGCCCGGGCGTGCCGCCAGCGACGGTGCGGTCACGAAGCTCGCGGGTCGGCTGCGCGAGCGCGGGTCAACCCTGCTCGTGCTCGGCACCTGGCCGCAGACCGAGGCGATGATCAGCATCACCGCCAGCCGCTGGTCAGGGCTCGGTCAGGGCTGGGGGTACCTCACCCAGCGCGAGGTCACCGTCACCGTCACCTCGCGCCGCTCCCCCGCGCCGCGCAGCGGGCGGCTCGTGTTGCCTGACCCCGAGCTGGGCATTCGCCGGCTCGACCCGCCGCTCGGCGCCGGGCGCGGGCGCCCCGCCCCCGTCACCACACTGCCGCGGAGGGCCGGCTGATGCAGCGCACCATCGTTCTCTGGGTGCCCGACTGGCCGGTGATTGCCGCGGTGCGCGACGAGGCGGTGCCGGCCGGCGACGCGCATCCCATCGCGATCATGGCGGCGAACCGGGTCGTCGCCTGCTCGGCCGCCGCACGCGCCCACGGCGTACACCGGGGGCAGAAACGCCGCGACGCGCAGGGTGCATGCCCTCAGCTCACCGTGATCGCCCACGACGACGACCGCGATCACCGGCACTTCGCGCCCCTCATCGACGCCATCGAAGAGCGCGCCGCCGGGGTGCAGATCGTGCGGCCCGGCCTCGTCGCGCTCGCCGCGCGGGGGCCCGCCCGCTACTACGGGGGCGAGAAGGCGGCCGCGCTCGCACTGCGGGGCGCAGTCATCGACGAGGGGGTGACGGATGCGCGGGTCGGAGTTTCCGACGGCCCCTTCGCCGCCGACCGCGCCGCCCGCGACACCCGTGCCGACTCGCCCGTGCGCATCGTGGCCGAGGGTGCCGCCGCCGCCTACCTCGCGCCGCTGCCCGTCTCGACCCTCGCCGACCCCGAGCTCGCCACCCTGCTCACCCGGCTCGGGGTGCGCACGCTCGGGGCGTTCACGGCGCTTCCCGCAACCGCGGTGCGCGAGCGTTTCGGGCCCGCAGGCGCCCACGCGCACGCGCTCGCCGGCGCAGCCGACGCGACCCCGATCATTCCGAGAACACCGCCCGACGACCTTGAGCGCGTCATCGAGCTTGAGCCGCCGCTCGACCGCGTCGACCAGATCGCGTTCGCCGTGCGTCAGCTCGCCGACGACGTCGTCGAACAGCTCGCGACGCGGCGCCTCGTGGCGACCGCCGTGCGGGTCAGCGTGACCGACGAAACGGGGCGCGAATCCGACCGGGTGTGGCTGCACCCGCGGGCCTTCCGGGCGAGCGAGATCGTCGACCGGGTGCGCTGGCAGCTGAGCGGCTCGACGCGCCGGCTCGGCGATAAGCCCGATGCGGCGCTCGGGCCCGGGCTCGCCTCGCCCGTCACCCGGGTGCGCATCGCGCCCGACAGCGTCGACGCGACCGTCAACCACGAGCCAGGGCTCTGGGGCTCGGGCCCCGACGACCGCGTGCATCACGCGCTGTCACGCGTGCAGAGCATGCTCGGCCACGAGTCGGTCGTGACCGCACAGCGCGCCGGCGGGCGCACCCTCGCCGAGCGGCGCATCCTCGTGCCGTGGGGCGACCGCGCCGTGCACCAGCGGCCGCTCGACCGACCCTGGCCCGGGGCCCTACCGCAGCCGGCGCCCGCGACCGTGTTTCCGAGCCGGCACGCCGTCACCGTCATCGACGGACGCGGTGACGTCGTGCTCATCGACGACCGGTTGCGCGTCACCGGCGCGCCCGCCGCATTCGCCCCCGGCGCGGGTGGGGCGACGCGGCCGATCCGCTCGTGGGCGGGGCCGTGGCCGCTCGACGAACGCTGGTGGGACACCGCCCAGCGCCAGAAGATCTACCGGCTGCAAGTCGTCGACGAGGCGGGCATCGCCTGGCTGCTCGTGCTCGACGGCGGCAGCTGGTGGGCGGAAGCGCGGTACGACTGATGGGTAGTGAGCACTGATGGGCTGGCACAACCCGCCGATTCCGTGGAGCGAACTCGAGCGCACCCTGCGCTCGGGCAACCGCCCCAACCCCGCGCTACCCACGGTGGGCGACGGCAGCGACTCCCCCGCCTGGTCGAACAAGCGCGCCCCCTACCGACCGGCCCAGGTCGAACAGCCCGACCCCGAAACGACCGTGCCGTACGCCGAGTTGCACGCGCACTCGAGCTTCTCGTTTCTCGACGGGGCGTCGAGCCCCGAAGAGCTGCTCGAAGAGGCCGCGCGCCTCGGCCTCACGGGGCTCGCCCTCACCGACCACGACGGCTTCTACGGCGTCGTGCGCATGGCCGAGGCCGCCGAACCGTACGGCCTCACCACGGTGTTCGGTGCCGAGCTGTCGCTCGGGCTCACCAAACCCCAGCTGGGCGAGCCCGACCCCGAAGGTACCCACCTGCTCGTGCTCGCCCGCGGGCAGGAGGGCTACCACCGGCTGGCAGCCGCCCTCACCGACGGGCAGCTCGCCGGCGGCGCGAAGGGGCGCCCGCGCTACGAGCTCGACGCGCTCGCCGAGCACGCCGGGCGGGGTGGCGACGCGACCGCCGGCGACCACTGGCTGATCCTGACCGGCTGCCGCAAGGGCGCCGTGCGCACGGCGCTGACCGCCGGTGACCCGAACGGGCAGACGGTGCCGAGCCGCGCATCCGTCGATGCGGCCGGGCGTGAGCTCGACGCGCTCGTCGAACGCTTCGGGCGGCAGAACGTTGTCGTCGAGCTGTTCGACCACGGGCGCCCGCTCGACACCGTCTACAACGACGCGCTCACCGCCCTCGCCGCCGAGCGGGGGCTGCCGATCGTCGCCACCGGCGCCGTGCACTACGCGCACCCCGCCCGCTACCCGCTCGCCAGCGCCTTCGCGGCCCTGCGCGCGCGGCGCAGCCTCGACGACATGGACGGCTGGCTGCCCGCCGCCGGCACCGCGCACCTTCGCAGCGGCGCCGAAATGCAGCGCCTGTTCTCTCGGTACCCGGGCGCGGTCGCGCGCAGCGTCGAGTTGGCCCGCGAACTCGGCTTCTCGCTGCGGCAGGCGAAACCGAAGCTGCCGAAGCTGCCCGTGCCCGAGGGTCACACCCCCATGAGCTGGCTGCGCGAGCTCGTCTGGCAGGCGGTTCCGCAGAAATACCCCGACGCCTCCGACGCCGACCGGGCGCGCATTGCGCGTGAGCTCGAGGTGATCGAGCAGAAAGACTTCCCCGGCTACTTCCTCATCGTGCACGACATCGTGCGCTTCGCCCGCTCGCGCGGCATTCTCTGCCAGGGTCGCGGCTCTGCCGCGAACTCGGCCGTTTGCTATCTGCTCAACATCACCGCCGTCGACTCGATCTACTACAAGCTGCCCTTCGAACGCTTCCTCTCGGCACTGCGCGACGAAGAACCCGACATCGACGTCGACTTCGACTCCGACCGGCGCGAAGAGGTCATCCAGTACGTCTACGACACGTACGGCAGGCGCAACGCCGCCCAGGTCGCCAACGTCATCAGCTACCGGCCGAAGAACGCCGTGCGTGACATGGCGAAGGCGCTCGGCTACTCGACCGGCCAGCAAGACGCCTGGAGCCGCCAGGTCGAGCGCTGGGGCGCCGTGCTGTCGAGCGATGACCACGACATTCCCGACGCCGTCGTCGGCCTCGCCCAGCAGGTGCTCACCTATCCGCGGCACCTCGGCATCCACTCAGGCGGCATGGTGCTCACCGACCGGCCCGTCGGCGAGATCGTGCCCATCGAACACGCCCGCATGACGAAGCGCACCGTGCTGCAGTGGGACAAAGACGACTGCGCCTGGATGGGCCTCGTCAAGTTCGACCTGCTCGGCCTCGGCATGCTCGCCGCCCTGCAATACGCGTTCGACCTGATCGACGACCACCTCGGCGAGCGGTGGGAGCTCGCGACGATCCCCAAAGAAGAACAGACCACCTACGACATGCTGTGCCGCGCCGACTCGATCGGCGTCTTCCAGGTCGAAAGCCGCGCCCAGATGGGGCTCTTGCCGCGCCTGCAACCCCGAAAGTTCTACGACCTCGTCGTGCAGATCGCGCTCATCCGGCCCGGTCCCATCCAGGGCGGCGCCGTGCATCCCTTCGTCAAGCGCAAGCTCGGCGAAGAGCCGATCGTCTACGACCACCCGAAGCTCGTCGAGCCGCTCGAACGCACCCTCGGGGTACCCATCTTTCAAGAACAGCTCATGCAGATCGCCATGGCGGTCGGCGGCTGCACGGGCGACGACGCCGACCTACTGCGCCGCGCCATGGGCTCAAAGCGCGGCCTCGAACGCATCGAGTCGCTGCGTGAAACTCTTTACGCCGGCATGGCCTCGAACGGCATCACCGGGCGGCTCGCCGACGAGATCTACGCCCGCATTCAGGCGTTCGCAAACTTCGGCTTCGCCGAAAGCCACTCGCTGAGCTTCGGCCTGCTCGTCTACGCGAGCTCGTGGATCAAGCTGCACTACCCCGGCGTCTTCCTCGCCTCCCTGCTGCGCGCCCAACCGATGGGCTTCTACTCCCCCGCCTCGCTCACCGCCGACGCCGAACGGCACGGCGTCGAGGTGCGCGGGCCCTGCATTGTGCGCTCTGGCGTCGAGGCGGGCCTCGAACGGGTCGACCTCACGGTCGACGACCCGTTCTCGCCCCTTCCGGCGGATGCGCACAGCGCCTCGCCGACGGGGCTCAGCTCCTGCACGAATCGCGCACAACCGCCCGTGCCGGTCTTCCGACCCGACTCCCCCGACGGTGAACTCGACGACCTCGTCCCCCACCGCCGCGACGGCGAACTCGCGGTGCGCATGGGCCTCGGAGCCGTGTCGGGGCTCGGGAAGGACACGGCCGAGAAGGTCATCGCCGAACGCGAGCGGCACGGGCCGTACCGCGACCTCACCGACCTCGTCTATCGCACGGGGCTCACCGCCGCCCAGGTCGAGTCGCTCGCCACCGCCGGCGCCTTCGAGGTGTGGGGCATGACCCGGCGCGAGGCGCTGTGGGCGGCCGGGGCAGCCGCCCAGGCGCGGCCCGAGTTTCTCCCCGGCAGCGTCGTCGCCGTGCAGCCACCCCTGTTCGACGACCTTGAACCCGCCGAGCGCATGGTCGCCGACCTGGTCTCGACCGGCGTTGCCCCCGGCGACCACCCCGTGCGCTACGCCCGCGATCGCCTGCGGGCTCGGGGAGTGCTGAGTGCCCGCGAGCTGCGCAGCGCCGAACCGGGCAGGCGCATCGAGGTCGCCGGCGTCGTCACCCACCGGCAGCGACCCGCGACCGCGAGCGGCATCACCTTCTTGAACCTCGAAGACGAGACGGGGCTTGCCAACATCATCTGCTCGGTGGGGCTCTGGGGCCGCTACCGGCGCACGGTGCGCGAGAGTCGGGCGCTCATCGTGCGCGGCATTCTCGAGCGCTCGCCCGAGGGAGTCGTCAACGTCGTCGCCGACCGCGTCGAAGCACTGTCGCTGAAGGCAACGATGCCGAGCCGCGACTTCCGCTGAGCACAGCCCGAACGTTCGCTCCATGCGGCCGCTCACGGCACTACTCTCGCGGCATGTCCCCCCGCGCATCCCGATCACCCGCCCACGCGAGCGCCCGCGAGCTCCGCGACAGTCGCATCTGGCGGGGACTCGCCCGCGGAGGCTTTGCCGTCAACGGCCTGCTGCACATCCTCATTGGCTTCATCGCGCTCGGGCTCATCGCCCCCGGCGGCGGGGGCGGCGACGCCGACCCGAGCGGCGCCCTGCAGGGCCTCGCCTCCACACCGTTCGGGGGCATCCTGATCTGGGTCGTCGCCCTCGGTCTCGCCGCGCTGGGGCTGTGGCTCATCGTCGACGGCATCCTCGACCGTCCGGCCGACGACACCGCCAAACACGTGGGTATCGCGGTCGCCAAGGGGCTGACCTATCTCGCGCTCGCGGCGACCGCGGTGCGCATTGCGCTCGGCGGCTCGTCGAGCTCGTCGGGCGATGCGCAGAGCGCGACCGCCACCCTGCTGCAGGCACCGGCCGGGGTGATTCTCGTGGTGATTGCCGGCCTCGTCGTGCTCGGAATCGGCGTCTACTTCATCGCGAAGGGCATCACGCGCGACTTCCTCGACGACATCGCCACGCCGCGAGGCACCGTCGGCCGGGTCGTCACCGGGCTCGGCATCGGAGGATACATCGCGAAGGGGATCGCCCTGCTCGCCCTCGGTGTCTTGGTCATTAGCGCGGCCGTCGCCTCCGAATCGGCCCGCTCCACCGGCCTCGACGGCGCCCTGCGCTCGCTGCTCGAGTTGCCGTTCGGTGCCGCCGTGCTGTTCGTCGTCGCCCTGGGGCTCATCGCGTACGGCGTGTACTGCGTCGCCCGCGCCCGCTACGCCCGCCTCGACTGAACCGGCGGCGAGAAACTCTAGGGTGAGCACATGACCTGGCTCGTGATCCAGCAGATGTGGTTCGAAGGCCCCGCCGCGATCGGTGACGTCGCCAACGAGCGCGGCATCGAGTTGCGCACCGTTCGCACCGATCAGGGCGAACCCGTACC
>DASSWY010000007.1:0-23106 GCA_035704325.1 Microcella sp.
CAACCGGCTCACTCACTCGCTCGAGGTGGCGCAGGTCGGCCGTGAACTTGCGGCCGCGCTGAGCCTCGCCCCCGACGTCGTCGACACGGCGTGCCTCGCGCATGACCTCGGGCACCCCCCGTTTGGCCACAACGGCGAGGGCGCACTGAACGCCTGGGCGCGCGACATCGGCGGCTTTGAGGGCAACGCCCAAACGCTTCGCCTGTTGAGCCGCCTCGAGCCGAAGGTGATGGGTCACGACGGCGAGAGCTTCGGCCTCAACCTGACCCGCGCGAGCCTCGACGCCGCCTGCAAGTACCCGTGGACTCTCGCCGACGCGATCGGCGACCCGAGCGGCCGCCAGAAGTTCGGCGTCTACGCCGACGATGTCGACACCTTCGCCTGGATGCGTGAGGGCGCCCCCGAGCGAGTCCCGAGCATGGAGGCCCAGGTCATGGACCTCTCCGACGACATCGCTTACTCGGTGCACGACTTCGAAGACGCGATCGTCGGCGACTCGATCGACCCGCGCATCCTGACGAGCGAAGCCGACCGCGAAGCGCTCGTCGCGGGCGTCCTCCGCTGGAACGGCGACGACCTCGCGGAAGACGACGTGCGGGCAGCCTTTGGCCGCCTTGCCGATCTCGAAGCGTGGATGTCGGCCTGGACGGGCTCGCGCGCCGACCTCGCGGGCCTCAAGAACCTGACGAGCAGCCTCATTGGCCGCTTCGCGCACGACGCTGTTCACGCCACCCGCGCCGCTTTTTCTGAGGATGCCCTGGTGCGGTTCCGCGCGCACGTGGTGGTTCCCGTCGCCACCCGCGCCGAGATCGGCGTGCTGAAGGGCGTCGTCGGCACCCTCGTCATGGCGAACGACGAGCGGCAGCCGCTGTACGCGCGTCAGCGCGCCCTGCTCACCGACCTCGCCGACGCGGTCTGGGCGGCGGGGCCGCAGGCGTTGACCCCGGTGTTCCGGGCCGATTTTGAGGCGGCCGACACCGACGAGGCACGCCGCCGCGTGGTTGTCGATCAGATCGCCTCCCTCACCGACCAGTCGGCGCTCGCCTGGCACGAGCGCTGGGTTGAGGGGCGGCGGGCTCCCGCCTGAGCGCCCCTAGAATCGGGCCTGTGGCAGGCCGTATCCGACGCAGCGATATCGACGAGGTGCGCTCGCGCGTCAACATCGCCGACGTCGTCGGTGACTACGTCACGCTGAAGAGCGCGGGCGTCGGCTCGATGAAGGGCCTGTGCCCCTTCCACGACGAGCGCAGCCCCAGCTTCCACGTGCGGCCGCAGGTCGGCTTTTACCACTGCTTCGGCTGCGGTGAGGGCGGCGACGTGTTCACCTTCCTGCAGAAGATGGACCACATGACGTTCGCCGAGTCGGTCGAGCGCATGGCGGCCCGCATCGGCTACACCCTGCAGTACGAGGAGGGCGGCGCCGCCCCCGACCAGGGCAACCGTCGGCGTATCCTCGCCGCGAACGAGGCGGCCGAGGCGTTTTTCCGCAGCCAGTTGGCGACGCCCGAGGCGGCCCCCGCCCGCGCCTTCCTCGGCGAGCGCGGTTTCGACGCGGCCGCGGCCGAGCGTTTCGGCGTGGGCTATGCGCCAAACGCCTATGACGCGGTCGGTGCGCACCTGCGCGGCAAGGGCTTCACCGCCGACGAGATCCTCGCCGCAGGGCTGCAGGGTCAGGGTGACCGCAGCCCGTACGACCGCTTCCGCGGGCGCCTCATCTGGCCGATTCGCGACACCACGGGCGCGACCCTCGGCTTTGGTGCCCGGCGCCTGCTCGAGACCGACAAGGGCCCGAAGTACCTCAACACGCCTGAGACGCCGGTCTACCACAAGGCCAAGGTGCTGTACGGGCTCGATCTCGCGAAGCGCGACATCGCGCGCGGCAAGCAGGCCGTCGTTGTCGAGGGCTACACCGACGTCATGGCCTGCCACCTCGCCGGCATCACGACCGCGGTGGCCACCTGTGGCACGGCGTTCGGGGGCGACCACATCACGATGCTGCGCCGCGTCATGGGCGACACCGACAACGCCGACACGACGCAACTCGGTGAGGTCATCTTCACCTTCGACCCCGACGAGGCTGGCCAGAAGGCCGCGAGCCGCGCGTTCGCCGATGAGCAGCGTTTCGCCGCGCAGACCTTTGTGGCTGTCGCCCCCGATGGGCTTGATCCGTGCGATCTGCGGCTGCAGCGGGGCGACGAGGCGGTGCGCCAGCTCGTGGGCACTCGTCGTCCCATGTTCGAGTTCATGATCCGTCGCCAACTCGCCCAGTTCGATCTCGAAACGGTCGAGGGCCGCGTCGGGGCTGTGCGCGCGGCCGCCCCGGTGGTGGCGCGTATTCGCGACCGCTCGCTGAGCAACGGCTACGTCCGCCAGGTCGCCGGCTGGATCGGCGTCGACACCGACGACGTGCAACGCGCCGTCAACGCCGCCCTGCGCGCCTCCTCGAATGCGGATGCGCGGGGTCGCGACGGGCGCGCATCCGGCGACCGCGCATCCGCCGACCGCGCATTCGCGCCCCGCGACGGCGGGGACAGCCGGGGGGCGTCGGCCGCCAGGTCACGCGACGGTGGGGACGGACGCTCACGCCCCGACGGCAGCTACGGCAGTGACGGCGATCGCGCCACCACGCGGCCGGGGGAGTCGGCTGCAGGAGGCGCGTCGCACGCCCCGGTGATCGGCCTCGCCCAACTGCCGAACGATCCCGTCACTCGGCTGGAACGTGAGCTCCTGATGGCGCTTCTGCAGCATCCGGAGGACGTGCCCCGCGAGACAGCGCAGCGGGCCCTCGTGACAACGTTTAGCCAACCGGCGCTGGCGACGGCGCGCGATGCGCTGCTTGCCGCCTTCGAGCATTACGGCGCGGCCGACTGGGCGCGGCGCGTGACCGAGGAGGCGCCGCCCGCGTTCGCGCCACTCATCACCCAGCTTGCCATCGCGCCGCTGCCCGTGCGCGACGACCACGTCGCCGAGTACTGCGCGGGCATCACGAGTTCGCTCATTGATCGCGATCTGCTTCGCCGCAAGACCGAACTGCTGGGCGCCCTGCAGCGCGCCGATCAGGCCGCCGATCCGGCGCGGTATCGCGAACTGCAGACCCAGCTCATGGCGATCGAGAATGAGCGTCGCCGCGTGCGGGGCGACCTGTCCTGAGTCATATTCACGCGTTTCCGCGGCGTCAGTAGACTGACCGTGGCGCTGCCACCACCCGGCGCCGACACGGAGGACACGATGGCCAGGCCCGCGGTACTCGCGAACGACCTGTCGCTGCGCTTCGCGGGGGTCGACGGAGGGCCGTCGGTCGACGCTGTGCGCGGGGTCGACGTGCGCATCGCTCCGGGCGAGACGCTCGCGATCATCGGCGAGGCAGGCAGTGGCAAGAGCACCCTGGCGCGGGCAATCGCGGGCCTCACCGACCGCACCATCGAGCGCGGCCCCAAGATTGTCGGCGGCAGCCTTGAGGTGCTCGGCATCGATGTGCGTCAACTGCGGCGGCGCGACGACACCGAATTGGGCCTGCGCGTCGGCTACGTTCCGCAAGACGCGGGCACGGCCCTCGACCCCCACCTGACGGCGGGCGAGAACGTTGCCTACCCGCTGTTTCAGCGCACACCCAAGCTCGACCGCGTGCTCGCCGGGGGCATCGTTGCCGAAGCGATCGACGCGATGCACTTGACCCTGGCGACCATCCCGAAGTACCCGCACGAGCTCAGCCGCGGTCAGCGGCAGCGCGTGGCGATTGCCCGAGCGCTCGTGCTCGACCCCGATCTGCTCGTGACCGACGAGGCCACGAGCGGCGTCGACGCAACCGTGCGAGAGAGCATCCTTGACCACCTCGCCGAGGTGCAGCGCAGTCGTGGCTTCGCCGCCCTCGTGGTGTCGAGCGAATTGGGGGAGGTGCGCCGGCTCACCGACACGCTCGCCGTGATGCACGCGGGTCGCTTCGTCGGCTACGGCCCCATCGACGACGTCCTGTCGACGGGCACCCACCGCTACGTGCGCCGCCTCGCCGAACTGTCGGGCGTCGCCGCGGCCCTCTAGCCTGAGGGCATGACCGCCGACGCTCCCCGTCACGACGTCCGCCCGAGTGGCCCGATTCGTGAGCGCGCCCAGCATCGCGACCCGCTGTCCGGCCACACCGCGATGCCGCCGCGCGCCGTCGAGCCGGGGCCGATCGCGATCTTGCCGAGCTCCCACGACGGCTTCGCCAAGGCGGTGGAGCGCGCCGGGGGCACGGTGCATCCGCTCGACAGCGACACCCGCGGCATCATCTGGTTGAGCGCGGCACGATCCGACGAGCTGGCCGCCGTCCTCGACGCTCACCCGCAGATCGCGTGGGTGCAGCTGCCGTGGGCGGGTGTCGACGGCTTCGCCGAGCTGCTTCCTCGCTATGCCGATGGCTCTGGGCCGGTGTTCACGAGCGCCAAGGGCGCGTACTCCGAACCGGTGGCCGAGCACGCGGTGGCGCTCGCGCACGCCCTCCTGCGCGAATTCGCCCCGAAGGCCCGCGCAGCCCGCTGGGCCGATGCCCGCACCGGGCGCTCCCTGTACGGCCTGCGGGTGACGATCGTCGGGGCCGGCGGCATCGCCCGCGAGATTCTTCGCTTGCTGGCGCCGTGGCGAACCGAGACGACCGTCGTTCGCCGCACCGCGCATCCGCTCGAGGGGGCCGATCGCACCGTGACGGTCGACGAGCTCGACGGCGTGCTGCCCGAGACCGACGTGCTGATTCTCGCCGCGGCCTCGACGACGAGCACGCGACACCTCATCGACGCGCGGCGCCTCGCCTTGCTGCCCGACGAGGCCGTGCTGGTCAACATCGCGCGCGGAGCGCTCGTCGACACCGACGCTCTCGTCGACGCGCTCGCCTCCGGGTCGCTGCTGGGTGCCGGGCTCGACGTCACCGACCCCGAGCCGCTGCCCGAGGGGCACCCCCTGTTTGCCGAGCACCGCTGCCTCATCACCTCGCACTCTGCCGACACGGCCGAGATGACGGCGCCGCTGCTCGCGGGGCGCATCACCGAGAACGTGCGGGGCTTCGTGGGCGGCACGGGTTTCGTCGGGATCGTCGACCCGGCCGAGGGCTACTGACGCCGCGTCGGCGGTCAAACGCGCCGACGATTTCTGATACCGTGGTGTCCGCTGTTCGCAGCGATCCTCGATAGCTCAATTGGCAGAGCAGCCGGCTGTTAACCGGCAGGTTCTTGGTTCGAGTCCAAGTCGGGGAGCCACACTCCTCACCCCCCTCGTCGCCCTCGCGCGAGGCGCGTCGCCCGCGAAGGAGCCCGCCGTGACCGACAGCGCGATGCTGACCGTCAGCGTGCTTGTCGCCGCGGCGGTCGGGATGCTCGCCACGGCCACGATCGCGATCGTCGCGGCCCAGCGGGCGCGCTCCGCCCGCGCGGACGCGCGCGGGCTCTCCGATCGCGCTCGCGAGCTCGAGATCGCCCTCGGTGAGCAGACCGCGCGGCTGCGCATGATCCGCGAGCTGCACGATGTCGCGGCGCACCGGATGTCGGGCGTGATTCAGGTGGCGGAGGGGGCGAAGGCGGCGGCGACGCGCGATCCGGGGCTTGCCGAGCGCGCATCCGAACAGATTGCCGATAGCGCCCGCCACACGCTCGCCGAACTGCGCCGTGTTGTCACGGCAACGGCCGAGGCCGAGCAGCTGGGCGATGCGCGGCCGGCACTGGAGGCACTCGACGGCCTGTTTGCGGCGCTGCGCGAGCGCGGGCTCATCGTCACCGTTTCCGAGTTGGGGGAGCGGTTTCCGGTCAGCGAGGGCGCGGGGCTGGCCCTCTACCGAGTGCTGGAAGAGGCGCTGGCGAACTCGCTGCAGTACGGCGGCGAGGGCACCGAGGTGCGCGTCGGCCTGACGTGGAGTGAGCAGGGTCTGCACCTGCGGGTCGACGACGACGGCCTGCGAGCGCAAGCCCGCCGGGCGGGGCGCAGCGACGACGAGCTGGTCGCCCAGGGCTACTCGATTGCCGACGACGCCGCGGCGCTGACGACACCCGTGACGGGCGAGGGACTGCGCGAGATGCGCGCCCGCGCTGAGCTGTTCGGCGGCGTCGTCACGGCGACGACGGTTCCCGGTGTCGGGTTTTCCCTGTCGGTCGTGTTCCCGGCGCTGCGCTTCCACAACGCGGTGCACGGCGTGCGCATCGGCCGCTCGTGACGGCCGCCTCGACTCCACCGCCGGCCCGCGAGCCCGACGTCACCCTCGAGCGCCGTGAGGCATGGCGCGCGGCCTGGGGCGTGGGCATTGCCGTGTCGGCGTATGGCGTGTCGTTCGGCGCGCTCGCGGTCGCCTCGGGGTTGAGCGTCTGGCAAGCCTGCGTACTGAGCCTCGTCATGTTCTCGGGCGGCTCGCAGTTCGCGCTGATCGGCGTCATCGCCTCGGGCGGCGCCAGCGCCGGGTCCGCCGCCATTGCGGGCGCCACACTGCTGGGTCTGCGCAACGGGCTCTATGCCGTCCGCGTGTCGCCGATCGTCGGGCCGGGAGCGCTCAAGCGACTCGTCGCCGGCCACCTGACGATCGACGAGTCGACCGCCGTCTCGACCGCGCAACGCCACCCCGAAGCGCAGCGCGTCGGCTTCTGGGCGACGGGCGTGATCATCTACATCGGCTGGAACGTGATGACCCTCGTCGGCGCGCTCGTCGGCGACCTGCTCGGCGACGTGCGGGCCTACGGGCTTGACGCCGCTGCGGCGGCCGCCTTCCTCGGGCTCGTCTGGCCGCGGTTGCGCGCACTCGAGCCGGTCGCCGTCGCCGTGGGTGCGGCGATCGTCGCCGTCGTGACGATCCCGCTGCTGCCGCCGGGCATTCCCGTACTGGCGGCGGCACTGGTCGGCGTGGCGGGCGGCCTCCTCGGAGTGTGGCGCCGCCGCCGCGATACCGAGTCGACCACGGGGGAGCAGCCGTGAGCGTCTGGACGATTATCCTCGCCGCCTCGATTGCGGTGCTCGCCATCAAACTCGTCGGCTATCTGGTGCCGCCGCGCGTGCTCGAAAAGCGCGGTGCGGCCGAGACCGCGGAGCTCGTGACCGTGGCGCTGCTCGCCGCGCTCGTCGTCGTACAGACGGCGAGTGTGGGGCAGGCGCTCAGCGTGGACGCGCGCCTCCCCGCCATCGTCGTTGCCGCCGTTTTGCTTGCGGCACGTGCCCCGTTCATCCTCGTCATCGTCGCGGCCGCCGTCACCGCGGCGGTGCTGCGCGGCCTCGGCTGGGCGGCGTAGCGGCGCTAGTCCTCGAGGTTGTCGATGCCGGGAATCCAGCTGTGGCCCGGGCCGCCCCACGACTGCCGCTTGATGGCCTTCTGCGCGGCCTTACCGTGCGGGTGCGCAAGCCGATCGACGTAGAGCACACCGTTCAGGTGGTCGAACTCGTGCTGGAAGATGCGGGCGAGCCAGCCCTCGGCCGCGATCTCGAACGGCGCGCCGCTCAGGTCGACGGCGCGCAGCAGCGCCCGCTCAGAGCGCAGCAGGGGGAAGCGCTCCCCGGGCACCGACAGGCACCCCTCCGAGTCGTCCCACTCGTCGGCGTCGCCAATGGGCAGGGGGCTCACCCAGAGCTCGGGGTTGATCGCGACGCCGCTGTGTCGGGCGTCATTCTCGTCGGTCCAATCCCAGACGAACAGCCGCGCATCGACACCGACCTGAGGCCCCGCGAGCCCGACGCCCGGCGCTTCGGCCATCGTCTCGCGCATGTCGTCGACGAGCCGGGCGAGTGACTCGTCGAACTCGGTCACGGGTGCGGCGGGTTGGTGAAGAACGGGTTCGCCGACGATGCGGATGGGGAGAATGGCCACGCCCTTCAGGATATCGAGGCGGCGAGCGTCGACCCGCTCGGTAGAGTGGCGCGGTG
Source organism: Microcella sp. (assembly GCA_035704325.1). Taxonomy (GTDB): domain Bacteria; phylum Actinomycetota; class Actinomycetes; order Actinomycetales; family Microbacteriaceae; genus Microcella. The sequence goes on from DASSWY010000007.1 coordinate 7,864, forward strand.
CCGCCCGACGTGACCGACCTGGCTGATGAGCTGTTCCGCAGCCCGCTCGTCGCGATCGGCATCCCGCTGGCCCTCGTGGGCGCCATTTTTCTCTCGCTCGGCGCGCAGTTTCAACACCGCGGAGTGACGAAGGTCGAGACGCGTCTCGGCGACGGCTCGCGAGCGGGTCTCAGCCTGCGTCAGGTGATGCACCTGTTTGGCCGCCCCTCGTGGGTGATCGGCACCGTCATGCTGGGTCTCGCCGTGCTGTTCCAGCTGTCGAGCCTCGGCTTCGCCCCCCTCATCGTGGTGCAGCCGATCGGCGTGGTGGCTCTCGTCGTCACCGCCGTTCTGAACGCCCGAGTGTCGCGTATCCGGCTTGATCGTCGCGCCATCCGCGCGATCGTGCTCTGCGTCGGCGGCGTGGGCGCCTTCGTGGTCGTCGCCGCCATCTTCGCCGTCGAGCGGCGTATTGACGATCGCGCGCTGATCATCGTGCTCGGGATGCTCGGCGCGCTGACGATCGTTGTCGCTGCGGTTTTCCTCGTGGTCCGTCGCCGTTCCGGAGCGTTGTTCGCGATCATCGCGGCCGGCTCGCTGTTCGGCTTCGTGGCGACGCTCGCGAAGGTTGTCATCAATCGGGTGCTGGGCGGCCAATTCGACGCGCTGACGATCGTCGCCATCGTGGCGCTGCTGACGGCCGCAGCGCTCGGCGGGTACCTCGTGCAGACGGCCTATCAACTCGGTTCCCCCGATCTCGTCATCGCGGGCCTGACGGTGGTCGATCCGCTGGTTGCCGTGCTTGTCGGCGCGTTCGTGTTGGGGGAGGCGGCGCTGATGCCCCTGCCGGCCGCGCTGATCGGTGTGGCCGCCGGGGCCGTGGCGGTCATCGGGGTCGTGAAACTGGCGAAGCACCACCCGCAAACCCATCGCTGAGGGCGCCGCTCGGCTAGGGTTATCGCGGGCCGACGGTGTCGTGCCCCGTGACCCCCGCCCCCAACGAGCCCCGAGGTTTCTGTGCCAGACGACCCGCAGCTAGGCGGTTCGCCCGACCGCCCCCTGCGCATCGTGATCGGATGCGACACGTTCGGCCCCGACGTGAACGGCGCCGCGAAGTTTGCCGAGCGCCTGGCCGCCGGCATGGTCGAGCGCGGGCACGAGGTTCACGTGGTGGCCCCCGGGGCCGAGAACGGGCCGAACGTCGTGCGCACCGAGGTGCACGAGGGGCAGGCGATGACGGTGCACCGGCTGCGGTCGTGGCGCTGGCGGCCGCACCCGTGGCTGCGGTACGCGCTGCCCTGGCGCATCGAGCAGAACGCCGCGCACGTGCTTGACACCGTGCAGCCCGACGTCGTGCACTTTCAGTCGCACATCGTGGTCGGTCGCGGCCTTGCACGCCAGGCCGTCGCGCGCGGCATCCGACTGATCGGCACGAACCACTTCATGCCCGACAACGCGATGCAGTTCACCCCGTTCATCGGGCCCCTGCGTGAGCCCGTCATTCGGGCGCTCTGGCGTGCGGCCGGCCGCACCTTTGGGCTGGCGGCCGAGGTCACGACGCCCACCCTCAAGGCCGCGCAGTACCTCGAGCGGTACACCGAGCTCGACAAGGTGCACGCCATCAGTTGCGGCTTGCACGTCGATCACTACACCGCCGACCTCACCCCGCGCAGCGAGAACGTCGTGCTCTTCCTCGGCCGGGTCGAGGCCGAAAAGCACATCGACGAACTGCTGCGCGCCGTCGCCCTGCTCGACCCGGCACTGAAGGCCCGCGTCGTCATCATCGGCGACGGCGAGCAGCGGGGCGCGCTCGAGAAGCTCGCCCGCGACCTCGGGCTCGCCGACCGCGTCCTGTTTGCCGGGTACACCACCGACGAATACCTGCGCGAGCAGTTGACCAGGGCATCCGTCTTCGCCATGCCGTCGCGGGCCGAGCTGCAGTCCATCGCGACGATGGAGGCGATGGCCTCGGGCCTTCCCGTCGTCGGCGCGAACGCGATGGCCCTGCCGCACCTCATTCACGACGGCGAGAACGGCTTCCTGTACGAGCCCGGCGACATTCAGGGCTTCGCCGACCGCCTGACACGCGTGCTCACGATGCCCCACGACGAGCGCGTGGCGCTGCAGCGCGACAGCCTGCGCATCGTCGGCGGCCACGACATTCGCCGCACGCTCGACACCTTCGAGGCGCTGTACCGCGGCCGGCCCGTGTCTGACCCCGTCGTCGACACGGGGGTCATCGGCGTCGTCGAGCGCGACGTCGACCCTGCGGGGTAGCATCGGCGAGGCGCCCCCGAGCGCCACGGGGCGGTAGCTCAGCTGGTTAGAGCAGTGGACTCATAATCCATCGGTCACGGGTTCAAGTCCCGTCCGCCCTACCACCGTCCGTACCCGCACCGTCTGCCCGCGTCGAGGAGGCATCCGTGACTCTGCCCCCACCGCCCACCGCCCGGCCGCTTGCGATGTCGGCGCTCGTGCTGGCGGCTCAGCTGCTGGGGTTCATCGGCATCATCGCCCTTGTTGCCGCTGACGGGGGCCTTCTGAGCGTTGTCGTCGCCTTCGAGCGGCCGCTCGCGGCCGACGGCTCGTTCGGGTTCGTCGCGGGCGCCGGGGTGCCTTTCAGCCCCGAGGTGGCGATGCTCGTCCCGTTGGGCGTTGCCGGCACCGTCACCGCACTCGCCGCGATGCGGTCGCGCCGCGGCGCCCTGACCGCATCCGCCGCGTCGACGCTGCACTGGGTCGGCGTGTCCCAGTCGCTCGGCATCACGATCGTCATCGTGGCGGCGCTCAACGGCGTCGACGAGGCGGCGACCATCGTCGCGCTGTACGCGCTCGCTGCTGGTTCGGGGATGCTCGGCTGGCTGTCGGATCGCACGCCGCGTCACGACGGCTCGCGCGCGCACCTGTGGCCGTACGCCTTTCTGACGGTGCTGGCCATCGTGCCGTGGGGCGTCGTCGCGCTGGTGCAGGTGACGGGGCTCGTGATGGGGGCGCCGGCGAGCCCCGGCGTGCGGGTCGCCACCCTCGTGATTCTCGCCGCGACGGCGGCGTGGGCCGCTGCCGAGTGGGCGATCGCGAGGCCGGCGGGCGCTGCGCGTGACGCGCGGGGTGCGGCGCGCCTACGTATCGCGTCCTCGACGGCGCTCGCGAGCATCCCCTCAGGGGCCGTCATCGTGCTCGGGCTGCTCGGCGGCTGAGCCGTCCCGCGCGTCGATTGGCGCGCATCCGGCATCGCTTGCAGGATGGTCGCATGACCGACACCGCCCCCGCCCCGACCCCCGCCGAGCGCTACGCGACGTTCCGCGAGCGCCGTGAGCTCGCCGCCCGTCAGCCCCAGGGCCCGCTCGCGCTCGTCAACACGCAGTGGGTGGGCGAGGAGCAGACGATCTGGGGTGTTCCCGGCACCTGGGCTCCGGCGCCCGAGGGCGGGCTGCTGGTCACTGCGACGGCGGCCGACGGCATCACCGTCGACGGCGAGCTCGTGGACGGCACGGTGCGGGTGCGCGGCAAGGACGACCCGTCGCCCAGCACCATTCAGTTCGACGAGCACACGACGGGCTTCGTGATCGCGGGGGAGGACGGGCTCTACGCCCTGCGCGTGTGGGATTCCGAGAGCGAAGCGATCGCGCAGTTCGGCGGTATCGACGCGTACGACTACCGCCCTGACTGGGTGATCACGGGCACGTTCCGCGAGATCGAGGGCGGCACGACCGTCGGCTTTGAGCACCTGAAAAGCGAGGGGCACACGCGCGACGAGGTCGTCCCGGGCGAGATTCGTTTCACCTACGACGGCGTCGACTACGACATTGCCGCCTTCAAGTCAGGTCGCGCGCTGCAACTGGTGTTCGCCGACGCCACCAACGGCGACGACACGTACTCGGTCGGCCGCTTCCTGTTCCTGGCGCCGAACGCCGATGGCACGATCACGCTCGACTTCAACACCGCAATCTTGCCGCCCTGCGCGTTTAGCTACCACTTCAACTGCCCGCTGCCGCCAAAGCAGAACCGCTTCCCGTTCCGCATCGAGGCGGGGGAGAAGAACGTGCTGGCCTCCGACGGGTCTCTGCTGCACTGACGCACCGCCCGAGGCGCATGCCTGACGCCGCTCGGGGTTAGGCTGAGCGCACGCGTTCGACGGTGAGCGCGGGAGGAGGTGCCCGATGGTGCAGCCGAATGCGGCCGCCGGATCACGACACCGCGATGTCCTCGAGACCGCCGCGGCGACGCTGACGCGCGGGATCGACACCGCACGCGCCGCCGGCATTCGGCCTCTCGTGCACGAATCCTGGATGCGCGCGATCGATTCCGCGGTCGACCCCGACTCGCTCCCCGGGGCGATCGATCTCACCGAAAGCGACGTCAGGGAGTATCGCGCTTCTCATCCCCTCGCTCTCGCCCTACCGGTAATCCACCGGTTGTTGATCCGTCACACCTTCGATGCCGGGCTGATCATTGCGATCGGTGATCAAGAGGGACGGCTGCTCTGGATCGACGGCGACCGTGATCTTCGGCGCCGGGCCGAGCAGATGGCCTTCGTTGAGGGCGCCAACTGGTCCGAACGAGTGGCCGGCACCTCCGCGCCCGGTACAGCGCTCGCTGTCGATCGGGGTGTGCAGATTCGCGGTGCCGAGCACTACGCGCGCATCGTGCACCCCTGGAGCTGCACTGCCGTACCCGTTCACGACCCGGCGAGCCGACGCATCATCGGAGTAATCGACATCACGGGCGGCGAGTCGGCGGCAGATCCCACGACGCTCCCACTGCTCGAGGCGACGGTCGCGGCGGTGGAGGCCGAGTTGCATGTTCGACGACTCGACCAGCTGGCAACGTCGCCGCCAGTCACAACCGGTGACATGACCGCACCGATTCGCGGCGAGGCGGCTGCGGCACTGACACCGATCACGAGCCTTGGTCTCAGCGCGCACGCCGAGGCCCAGGCGCCGGTGTTGCACATCCTGGGGCGTGACCGGGGCCTGCTCGTCACGGCCCGCGGAGAGCTCGAACTGTCGATGCGGCACACCGAGCTCCTCGCTCTGCTGGCCTGGTATCCGGACGGCATCAGCGCGGAACGCCTCGCCGCGCTCACCTACGAACGCGATGACGCCGTCGGAACCCTCCGGGCCGAACTGGTGCGTCTGAAGCGTGTGCTCACTGACGCGGGCTGTGCAGAGTTCGTCCCCGTGGGGCGACCGTATCGCCTGAGCGCGCGACTCGACCTCGATGCGCATCGAGTTCTCGCGTTTCTCGATCGCGGGGCGCATCGCGTGGCTCTCGGGCACTATGCGGGTCGCGTCGTTCCCGGGTCGGCTGCACCCGGGGTCGTCGCGATTCGCGACGACGTGTCCGCCCTGATTCGGGACGCGATGCTGAGCGACGCCGCGCCCGACGTGCTCGACGACTACGCGCGCGGTGATGAGGCGGCGCTCGACGCTGACGTCTGGCGCACACTCCTGCAGGCGTTGCCGACCGACAGCCCTCGGCGCACAGCGGTGGTGACGCGTCTCGAGCGCATCGAGCGCGATCTGAGCTGAACGCGCATCCGCAAGCGCTCGCAACGCGGCGCAACTCCGTGCAACGGCACGCTGTTTACGGTCGAGCAAGGCCCTCGCTCGGCGAGGGACGTTCCCATTCCGACAGCGTCGTCGCAAGGAGAATCATGACCATCTACGCGGCCCCGGGCACGCCCGACAGCCTCATCACGTTCAAGTCCCGTTACGAGCACTGGATCGGGGGTGAGTGGGTCGCGCCAGCCAAGGGCATGTACTTCGAGGACATCACCCCGGTGACCGGCAAGCCGTTCGCCGAAGTTGCCCGAGGCACCGCAGAGGACATCGAGGCCGCCCTCGATGCTGCACACAAGGCCGCCCCGGCGTGGGGAAAGACCAGCACGACCGAGCGAGCCCGGGTGCTCAACGCCATCGCCGATGTCATCGACGATAACCGCGAGATGCTCGCCGTCGCCGAGACCTGGGACAACGGCAAGGCGATTCGAGAGCCCCTGAACGCCGACCTTCCCCTCGCCGCGGATCACTTCCGCTACTTCGCGAGCGCGATTCGATCCCAGGACGGTGACTTCCAGGAGATGGACGGCACCATGACGGCCTACCAGTATCACGAACCCCTCGGAGTCGTCGGCCAGATCATCCCCTGGAACTTCCCCATCCTCATGGCGGTCTGGAAGCTCGCCCCCGCGTTGGCGGCAGGAAACGCGGTGGTGTTGAAGCCAGCCGAGCAGACCCCCGTGTCGATCCTCGTGCTCATGGAACTCATCGGCGACATCCTTCCTCCCGGCGTCGTCAACGTCGTCAACGGGTTTGGCGTCGAGGCCGGAAAGCCGCTCGCCAGCAGCAACCGCATTCGCAAGATCGCCTTCACGGGTGAGACCACCACCGGTCGCCTGATCCTGCAGTACGCGAGTGCCAACATCATTCCGGCGACCCTCGAGCTCGGCGGGAAGAGCCCGAACGTCTTCTTCTCCGACGTCGCTGACCACCACGATTCCTTCTACGACAAGGCGCAAGAGGGCTTCACGCTCTTCGCCTTCAACCAGGGTGAAGTCTGCACGTGCCCGAGCCGCGCGCTCATCGAAAAGCCGATCTACGACTCGTTCCTGGGTGACGCGATCGAACGCACCCGCAAGGCCGTGCAGGGGAACCCGCTCGACACCGACACTCAGGTGGGCGCGCAGGCCTCGAACGACCAGCTCGAGAAGATTCTGAGCTACATCGACATCGGCACTCAGGAGGGCGCGAAGCTGCTGCTCGGCGGGGAACGGGCTGACCTTGGCGGCGACCTGTCGGATGGCTACTACGTTCAACCGACGATCTTCGAGGGACACAACCGTATGCGCCTGTTCCAGGAGGAGATTTTCGGTCCGGTTGTTGCCGTGACCAGCTTCGACGGCTACGACGACGCCATCTCGATCGCTAACGACACCCTGTACGGGCTCGGGGCTGGCGTCTGGTCTCGCAACGGCAACGTTGCCTACCGTGCCGGTCGAGACATCCAGGCCGGTCGCGTCTGGGTCAACAACTACCACGCCTACCCGGCCGGAGCGGCCTTCGGCGGCTACAAGAGCTCGGGGATCGGGCGAGAGAACAACAAGCTGGCCCTGTCGCACTACCAACAGACGAAGAACCTGCTGGTGTCCTACAGCGAAGAACCTCTCGGCTTCTTCTAGGCCGTCATCGTCGGAGTGCCGGCCTCAGCCTGGGGGGCCGGCACTCCGTGCGCTACTTGGCTCCAGGGCGCGGAAGGAGGGACCACCGTGTACGAATCTCAGGTCACCATCGAGGGTGAGCGGCACTCGCGGGTCGCGCTGAGCGATGAGGCGCTCGCCCTCGTTCGCCGGCTCTGGACGATCCACGGCCCACTCATGTTTCACCAGTCAGGGGGATGCTGTGACGGCTCGTCGCCCATGTGTTTCCCCGTGGGGGACTTTCACACCTCGGCGCACGACGTCCTTCTCGGCGCGTGGGACATCGCATCGGACGCAGACGTCAGCATGCCGGTCGAGTTCTGGATGAGCAGCGAGCAGTTCGCGTATTGGTCGCACACCCACCTCACGGTCGACGTGGTTGCCGGCCGGGGGAGCGGGTTCAGTGTCGAGGCACCAGAGGGTGTGCGGTTTCTCATCCGGTCGCGGCTCATGGATGCCGCCGAACCCTTCGCGTAGTGAACCTGGGTCGGCCCGCACAGGCAGGCACCGAAATGACACTCTTGTCATTTCGGGCGCCAATGCGCCATAATTCGAGGGATACCCGCTCCGGGCATCCGTAATCGAATACGCCGCTGCGAGTGAGTTCGGTTCTCGAAGGTCGATGGGGAAGTCGCACCTGAAAGAGAAACGGACGGACCATCGTGGCACACACACTCGCTCGCGGAGTGCTCTTCGTGCACTCCGCTCCTCGCGCGCTCTGCCCCCACATTGAGTGGGCCGCCGGGCGCGCCATCGACCGTGCGGTCAACTTCGACTGGGCCGAGCAGCCCGTCCTGAAGGGCACCCAGCGCGCCGAGTTCGTCTGGGAGGGCGAACGCGGCACGGGCGCAAAGATCGCGAGCGCCCTGCGCGGCTGGGAGCACCTGCGCTACGAGGTGACGGAAGAGCCGTCGCCCGGCGCCGACGGCGGCCGCTGGATGCACACCCCTGACCTCGGGGTCTTCTTTGCCCAGACCGACACGGCGGGCAACACCGTGATCCCCGAGGATCGCGTGCGCTACGCACTCGACGTGTCCGGCGGCAACGCCCTCGATCTTCAGCGCGAACTGCGCCTCGCCCTCGGGCAGGCGTGGGACGACGAGCTGGAACCCTTCCGCCACGCGGGCGACGGCAGTCGCGTCGTGTGGCTGCACCGCGCCGGCTGATCCCCCCGATCCCCCCGCCGACGCGCACGTCAACAACTCAGGACAAGGGCCGACGCAGGCACCGGGTGACGTACTCCCCGGGCTCGCGAGACGTCGTTAGTCCTGAGTTGTTGACGTGCCCGCGGCCAGGGGGCGAGCGACGCGCGGTCTAGTCGTCGTACGAGCGGAACGCAACGACCGAGTTGTGGCCGCCGAAACCGAACGAGTTCGAGATCGCCAGCTGCGGGCCGTCGCCGAGTGCGCGGGGCGAGGTCACCACATCGAGCGGGATGCGCTCGTCTTGGTTGTCGAGGTTGATGGTCGGGGGAGCGGTGCGCTCGTGCAGCGCGAGGATCGTGAAGATCGCCTCGAGTGCGCCGGTGCCGCCCAGCAGGTGACCGGTGGATGCTTTGGTCGCCGACACGGGAATCTCGCCCACGCGGTCGCCAAAGACCCGCTTCAGGGCCTCGAACTCGGCGACGTCGCCCACGGGCGTGGAGGTGGCGTGCGCGTTGATGTGCGTGACGTCGTCGGCCGTTGCGCCAGCCTGCTCGAGGGCGGCGATGACGGCGCGTGCCGCGCCGGAGCCCTCGGGGTCGGGCGCGGTGATGTGGTACGAGTCGCTGGTGACCGAACCGCCGGCAAGCTCGGCGTAGATGCGGGCGCCGCGGGCGAGCGCGTGCTCTTTCGTCTCCAGTACGAGCGCGGCAGCACCCTCGCCGAGCACGAAGCCGTCGCGGTCGACGTCGTAGGGCCGGGAGGCGGCTGCGGGGTCGTCGTTGCGCTTCGACAGCGCCTGCATCGACGCGAAGGCAGCGATCGGCAGCGGGTGCACGACGGCTTCGGTGCCGCCGGCAACGACAACGTCGGCGAGCCCAAGCTGCAGGTGCTCATACGCGTTCGCGATCGACTCGGTACCCGAGGCGCACGCCGACACGACCGAGCGGGCGCCGGCGCGCGCACCGAGGTGCATGCTGATGGCGGCGGCCGCCGCGTTCGGCATGAGCATGGGAATGGTCATGGGCAGCACCCGCCGCGGGCCCTTTTCGCGCAGGGTGTCCCACGCATCCAGCAGAGTCCAGAGGCCGCCGATGCCGGTCGCGTAGTCGACCAGGATGCGCTCGGGCGCGACCTCGGGGCTTCCCGCGTCAGCCCACGCCTCGCGCGCCGCAATCAGGGCGAACTGCGACGACGGGTCGAGCCGCTTCACCTCTTGGCGCTCCAGCACCTCCTCGGGGCGGATGAGCGCCTGGGCTGCGAAGGTGACGGGGATCTCGTACTTCTCGATCCACTCTTCCTCGATCGGGCGCGCACCTGAGGCGCCGGCGAGCAGGGCCGACCAGCTATCGCGGGCGGTGCCGCCGATGGGGCTGGTCGCGCCGATTCCGGTGACGACGATGGTGGTCATGTGAGTTCTCCGGTCGAGATCGGGGGAGAGGGGGGCGTCCGCGCGACCGGCCCCGGGGGCCTGCGGTCGCGCGGACGCGTGTGCGGCCTGGCCGCGATGCGTTCGCGCGGGGTTTAGCCCTGAGCGTTCACGATGAAGGTGACGGCGTCACCGACGGTGGTGAGGTTCTTGACCTCTTCGTCGGGGATCTTCACGTCGAACTTCTCTTCGGCGTTCACGACGATCGTCATCATCGAGATCGAGTCGATGTCGAGGTCGTCGGTGAACGACTTGTCGAGGGCGACCGAGTCGGTGGCGATGCCGGTCTCGTCGTTGATCAGCTCGGCCAGGCCGGCGAGGACCTCTTCGGAAGTGAATGCCATGAGTGTTGTCTCCTTGGGGATGGTGTCGGTTGACCGTGCCCCATCCTAGGGCGGGGTGCGGTCGGGGTCAGGGGTACGCGGCCGGGGCGGCGCGCACCGCGTTGGTCAGGGCAGGCGCACGACCTGGGCGCCGTACACGAGCCCAGCGCCGAAGCCGATCTGCAGGGCGAGGCCGCCGCTGAGTTCGGGGTGCTCGGCGAGCAGGGCGTGGGTCGCGAGCGGAATCGATGCCGCCGAGGTGTTGCCGGTGGTCGCGATGTCGCGGGCGACGACGACGTGTTCGGGCAGCTTCAGCTGCTTCGCGAACTCGTCGATGATGCGCATGTTCGCCTGGTGGGGGATGAACGCGGCCAGGTCTTCGGGGCGCACGCCGGCCGCATCCAGCGCCTTTTGCGCAACCTTCGCCATCTCCCACACGGCCCAGCGGAACACGGTCTGCCCCTCTTGGCGCAGGGTCGGAAACTCGCCATCGGGGTCCGCGAACGCATCCTTCAGGGGGCGGTCCATGCCGACGGCGTCCCACTTCGAGCCGTCCGATCCCCAGACGGTCGCCGCGATGCCGGGTTCGTCGGCCGGGCCGACGATCGCGGCCCCCGCCCCGTCGCCGAGCAGGAACGAGATCGTGCGGTCGGTGGGCTTCGCGAAGTCGCTGAGCTTCTCGGCGCCGACGACGAGCACGTACTGGGCGAGCCCGGCGCGCACGAGGGCGTCGGCCTGAGCGATGCCGTAGGTGTAGCCGGCGCAGGCGGCCGAGACGTCGTAGGCGGCCGCGGGGTTGGCGCCCACGCGCTCGGCGAGCAGCGCGGCGAGCGACGGCGTCTGCACGGTGTTTGAGATCGTCGACACGATCACCGCGCCCACCTGTGAGGGCTCGATCCCGGCCTTCTCGATGGCCTCCCGCGAGGCGGCCTCGGCGAGGTCGACCGCCTCGACGCCCTCGCCCGCCCGCATGCGGGTGATGACCCCCGTGCGCTGGCGGATCCACTCGTCGCTCGAGTCGATGGGGCCGGCGATGTCGTCGTTGGTCACGGCGTTTTCGCCGCGTGCAGCTCCCAGCGCCAGGATGCGCGTGAATGGCGAGCCGACGGACGGGGTCAGCGCGGCGCTCATGCGGCGTCCAACAGCTCGATCGCGGCGGCCACGTCGTCGGGGGTCTTCACCGCGACGCTCGGCACGCCCTTGAGCGCCCGCTTGGCGAGGCCGGTGAGGGCGCCGCCGGGTAGCAGCTCGATGATGCCGGTGACGCCGTCCGCTGCGAACGACTCCATGCAGAGATCCCAGCGCACGGGCGAGGAAATCTGCCCGACGAGCAGCTCGAGGTAGTCGCTTCCCGAATCGACGACGGTGCCGTCGCGATTCGTATACAGGCGGATGCTGGGGTCACGGGGCGCAAGTTCCGTCGCGGCCGCGCGCACCGCATCCACCGCCGACGACATATACGAGGTGTGGAATGCTCCGGCGACCTGCAGCGGGATGACGCGGGCTCCGGCGATCGGGTCGGCGGCGAAGGCGTCGAGGTTGTTGCGCTCGCCGGCGACGACGACCTGGCCGCCGCCGTTGACGTTCGCGGCCACCAGCCCCAGCTGCTCGAGTCGTTCGGCGAGCGCGTCGGCGTCGCCGCCGATGACGGCGCTCATCCCGGTCGGGATCTCGGCCGCGGCCTGGGCCATGGCCTCGCCGCGCACGCCCACGAGGCGCAGCGCCTCCTCGTCGGTGAGTACCCCGGCGATGGCGGCGGCGGCAAACTCGCCAACGGAGTGGCCGGCAACAGCGCCGATGCGGTCGCGGCGTCCCGTCACGATCGCGCCGGCGCTCAGCAGGCTCGCCGCGACGATGAGCGGCTGGGCGATGCGCGTGTCGCGAATCGTGTCGGCGTCACTCGTGGTGCCGTGGGCGACGAGGTCGAGGCCGATCTGCTCGCCGAGGGCGGCGAGGTGCGAGCGGTGATGCTCGTCTTCGAGCCACGGGGCGAGAAACCCCGGGGTCTGCGAGCCCTGTCCGGGCGCGACGACGATGATCATGGGTTCCATCCTCCCAATCGGTGGAGTGCAGCAGGTGGTGGCGTTCTCCAGCAGGAACACGCGAACGTTGGCGCGTGTCGACAATTATCGGCGAGCGTTCGCCCCCGGGTCGGCGATCGCCCCGACGATGAGGGCGGTCTGCAGAATCGTCGCCTCGCGTGAGCCGGTCGCGTCCCAGCCGATCACCTCGCTGATGCGCTTCAGGCGGTAGCGCACCGTGTTGGGGTGCACGAAGAGTTCGCGGGCGGTGGCCTCCAGGCTGCGGCCGTTGTCGAGGTAGGCCCACAGCGTCGCCAAGAGTTCGGTGTTGTGCTGCTTGAGCGGCTGATAGATGCGGCTGATCAGGGTGGCTCGGGCGATCGGGTCGCCCGCGAGCGCGCGCTCGGGCAGCAGATCGTCGGCGAGCGCGGGGCGGGGGGCGTTGCGCCAGGCGCGGGCGACGGCGAAGCCCGCGAGTGCCGCCTTAGCGCTCTTGCCGGCGTCGACGACGTCGGGCACCTCGGGCCCGAGCACGAGGTGGCCAGGCCCGAACGAGGGCTCGAGCGCCTCAGCGATCTGCGGGAAGCTGAAGCTGCGCTCGCCGGCCTGTTCTTCCCCGCGCGGAAGCGCCCGGCCGATCACGACGACGAGGCGGTTGCCCTGCACGCCGATCAGTACGTCGGCGTCAACGTGGCGCGCGGCGCGACGCAGCTGGTCGACGTCGACGATGCGCGGCGCCGTGCCGACGAGCACACACACCTCGCCGTGCCCGTTCCAGCCGAGCGCCGCGATGCGGCTGGGCAGCTCGTTGTCGTACTCGCCCGACAGGATCGAGTCGACGACGAGCGCCTCGAGACGCGCATCCCACAGGCCGCGGGCCTCGGCCGCACGGGCGTAGACGTCGGCGGCCGCGAACGCGATTTCGCGGCTGTACAGCAAGATCGCTTCGCGCAGCGTGGCGGGGCCGTTGGTCAGACGCTCTTCGACGACCTCAACGACGACGCGAATCAGCTGCAGCGTTTGCTGCAGGCTGACCGAGCGCAGCAGTTCGCGGGGGGCGGCGTCGAAGACGTCGGCCGCAATCCACGCCTGCGAGCGTGGGTCGTCGTACCAGCTAATGAACGAGGTGATGCCCGCCTGCGCGACGAGGCCAACAGCGCTGCGCCGGCTCGGCGGCATGTCGCCGTACCAGGGCAGAGTGTCGTCGAGTCGCTTCAGCGTCTCGGTCGCGAGTTCGCCCGAAATGTTGCGCAACCAGGCGAGCGTCTGCGCCTTCGTCATCGCCGCCATGCGAACTCCTTCAGAAACAGGATGCGGTGCCCCGCCCTGGAGGACGGGGCACCGGGGGAGCGTTCTATGCGTCGCCGCCGGCGGAGCCAGTGGTGCCGGCCGTCACGTCGTGCAGTCGATACTGCTCGATCGCGCGCGCCGGGGCATCCGCCGCGACGACGCCCTGGCGGGCGAGACGCTGCAGCGTGCGCACCACGATCGACGGACCGTCGATCGTGAAGAAGCGGCGAGCCGCGGCGCGGGTGTCGCTGAACCCGAATCCGTCGGCGCCCAGCGTCGCGTAGTCGCCGGGAACGAACGGCCGGATCTGGTCGGGCACCGCGTGCATGAAGTCGCTGACCGCCACGAACGGGCCCTCAGCCGACTGCAGCTTCTGCGTGACGTACGGCACCCGCTGTTCGGCTGACGGGTTGAGGAAGTTGTGCTCCTCGACTGCCAGACCCTCGCGGCGCAGCTCGGTCCACGACGTGACGCTCCAGACGTCGGCGCTCACGCCCCAGTCGTCGGCGAGCAGCTGCTGCGCCTCGAGCGCCCACGGCACGCTGACGCCCGAGGCGAGCAGCTGGGCCTTCGGCCCCGTGCCCTCGCCGCGCTTCAGCAGGTAGATGCCCTTCAGCAAGCCGTCGACGTCGAGGTCGTCGGGTTCGGCCGGCTGCGCGATGGGCTCGTTGTACACCGTCAGGTAGTACATGACGTTCGGGTCGGCGTGGCTGCCGCCGTACATGCGCTCGAGGCCGGCGCGCACGATGTGCCCGATCTCGTAGCCGTACGCCGGGTCGTAGCTCACGACGGCGGGGTTCGTCGACGCCAGCAACGGCGAGTGACCGTCCGCGTGCTGCAGGCCCTCACCGGTCAGCGTCGTGCGGCCCGCGGTCGCACCAATGATGAAGCCGCGAGCCATCTGGTCAGCGGCCGCCCACATGGCGTCGCCCGTGCGCTGGAAGCCGAACATCGAGTAGAAGACGTAGACGGGGATCAGCGGCTGCTGGTGCGTCGCGTACGACGTGCCGATCGCCGTGAACGCCGCGAACGCGCCGGCCTCGTTGATGCCGGTGTGGATGATCTGACCCTGCGGGCTCTCCTTGTAGGCGAGCAACAGTTCGCGGTCGACCGAGGTGTAGTGCTGACCCTTCGGGTTGTAGATCTTGGACGTCGGGAAGTAGGCGTCCATGCCGAAGGTGCGTGCCTCATCCGGAATGATCGGAACAATCCGGTCGCCGAAGTTCTTGTCGCGCAGCAGGTCTTTCAGCAGGCGCGCGAACGCCATCGTCGTGGCGACGCCCTGCTTGCCGGAGCCCTTCTTGACGACGCCATAGGCGCTCTCTTCCGGAATCTGCACGTCGACGTACTTCGAGCGGCGTTCGGGCAGGTAGCCGCCGAGCGCGCGGCGGCGCTCGTGCATGTACTGGATCGCCGGGTTGTCATTGCCCGGGTGGTAGTACGGCGGGCGGTACGGGTCTTCCTCGAGCTGAGCGTCGGTGACGGGGATGCGCATCTCGTCGCGGAACTGCTTAAGGTTGTCGAGCGTCAGCTTCTTCATCTGGTGGGTCGCGTTGCGGCCCTCGAAGCTCGGGCCGAGGCCGTAGCCCTTGACCGTCTTCGCGAGGATGACGGTCGGCTGGCCCTTGTGCTCGACGGCCGCCTTGTAGGCCGCGTAGACCTTGCGGTAGTCGTGGCCACCGCGCTTCAGACGCCAGATCTCGTCGTCGCTCATGTCGGCAACCATCGCGGCCGTGCGCGGGTCGCGGCCGAAGAAGTTCTCGCGAATGAACGCGCCCGACTCGGCCTTATAGGTCTGGTAGTCGCCGTCGGGGGTGGCGTTCATTAGGTCGCGCAGGGCGCTGTCGTGGTCCTGATCGAG
>DASSWY010000031.1:0-5475 GCA_035704325.1 Microcella sp.
CCTGCAGCAGACGACGCGGGTCAGCCTCGCGCGACTCGGGGGTGAAGTCGTAGCCGTTCACGATGTCGCCGCGGTACGCGGGCAGGGTGACGTCGCCGCGCGTCTCGGTGTCGCTCGAGCGCGGCTTCGCGAACTGACCGGCCATGCGGCCCATCTTGATGACGGGCATTGATGCGCCGTAGGTGAGCACGACAGCCATCTGCAGGATGGTCTTCACCCGGTTGCGAATCTGGTCGGCGGTGGCCCCCGCGAAGGTCTCTGCGCAGTCGCCGCCCTGCAGCAAGAATGCGTCACCGCGAGCGGCTCGCGCCAGTCGATCGCGGAGGTTGTCGACTTCGCCGGCGAAGACCAGGGGCGGCAGGGTGGACAATTCGGTCGAGGCTGCCTGCGCGGCCGCTGCGTCCGGCCACGCTGGCTGCTGCTTAATCGGCAGGGTGCGCCAGTGGTCGAGACCGGCAACGATGTCGGGGTCAGCAGCGATCACAGTTTCGGTCGGGTCGACCACGGGCGGCACTCCAGTTGACGAGAGAGGGTGGATCCGCGACGAGCGCGGCGACGCGGCGACGTGAGCCCCGCGCATTCGAGCCTAGCCCAGCGCGCCGGGCGCTTCTGTCGTCGCGGGAGCGGCCGCTCGGGGCTCAGCGAACGTGGGCGGGCCGCTTGTCACGCACGGTCGTGGCGTACACGTCGCGATACTCCTGGCCGCTTAATCGCCCCAGTTCGTACATGATCTCGTCGGTGATCGACCGCAGCACAAAGCGGTCGCCCTCCATCCCCGCGAAGCGGCTGAAGTCGAGGGGTTCGCCGAAGACAATGCCGGGGCGGAGCACCTTCGGCACGCGGGTGCCGATCGGCATGACCTTTTCGGTGTCGATCATCGCGACGGGGATGACCGGGGCGCCCGACTCGAGGATCATGCGGGCAACGCCGGTGCGACCCCGATACAGGATGCCGTCGGGACTGCGCGTTCCTTCGGGATAGATGCCGAGAGCGCGCCCCTCGGCGAGCACCCGAAGCCCCGTGTTCAGCGAGGCTTCCGACGCCTTGCCGCCCGAGCGGTCGATCGGCAGCTGCCCCGAGGCTTCGAAGAACATCTTCGTCAGCCAGCCCTTGAGGCCGCGGCCGGTGAAGTAGTCGCTCTTGGCGAGGAACGCCACGCGGCGATCGAGCACGAGCGGCAGAAAGATCGAGTCGACGAACGACAGATGGTTGCTCGCGAGAATGACGGGGCCCGAGCGCGGAACGTTCTCGATACCGCGCACCCAGGGGCGGAAGACCGTCAGCAGGATGGGACCGATGACCAGGTTCTTCATCAACCAGTAGAACATCGTCGCTCCCCTCGCAGTGGCCTCGCCAAGACTAACCCCGCGGGGCGGCGCCAATGGCCGCCGCGTGAATGCGCGCGAGATCGGCGGCGCCCACGACACCGGCGTCGTTGACGAGCTCTGCCACCGCGAAACGCGGTTCAGGGTGGTAGCCGCGCGCCGGCAGGTGCGCGAGATACGACTCACGAACGGGCTCGAGCAGCAGCTCGCCCGCCACCGACACTCCCCCGCCGAACACAAACAGTTCGGGGTCGAGCACGGCGCTCAAACTCGCGCACGCCTGACCGAGCCAGTGCCCCAATTGACGTAGCGCGTGGAGCGCTCCCGGATCACCGGCCTCGAGAAATTGCGCGAGCATCCCGCCGGTCAGTTCGCCAGCGTCGCGCCGCGCCGTCGCGAGCGCGGTGCCGATGCCGCCCGCGTCGGCGATCTCGTTCGCCATGCGCAGCAGGGCGCGGCCAGAGCCGTACTGTTCGATGCAGCCACGGGCTCCGCACCCGCAGGGCAGCCCATCGGGCACGACGCGAAGGTGGCCGAGCTCGCCTGCGGCGCCGAAACCGCCGCGCACGAGCTGGTCGCCGATCACGATCGCGCCGCCCACACCGGTACCGATGGTGAGCATCGTCATGTGGTGCGCGTCGCGCGCGACGCCGTACCGAAACTCTGCCCAGCCGGCAGCGTTGGCATCGTTATCGATCGTGACGTCCATGCCGAGCCGCGCCCGCAGCCGGTCGCGGAACGGCTCGTTGCGCCACGAGATGTTCGGGGCGTAGTAGACGGTCGACTGCTCGGCATCGATGAACCCGGCGGCGGCCACCCCGGTCGCGATGACGGTGTGACCTGCGCTCAGACGCTCAACCATCCCGGCGACGATTTCGACGATCGCGGCCGGGTCAGAGGCGGGGGTTGGCTGACGCTCCTCGGCGAGGATGGCACCATCGTCGGCGACGAGCGCGCCCGCGATCTTCGTTCCACCGATGTCGATCCCAATTGCATGCACGGGTCGCCATGCTAGTGCCCCCAGGTCCGGCACGCGCCGCGACAGCGCGGGTAAGGTTGTCACATCGTCACCACCCACCGACCGGTGCCAAAGGAGCTACCGTGAAAGAATTCGTCGTACCGGCTGTCGTCACCCCCGACCCCGACGCGAACACCACTGATCTGCTCGTCGATCGCGTCGCGCAGGCACCCGCCGACGCCCTCTTCGCTCTTCCCACCGCCGACGGTGGCTGGGAGGACGTGTCGGCGCAGGAGTTCCACCGCCAGGTTGTCGCCCTCGCGAAGGGCTTCGTCGCCGCGGGTGTCGAGCCAGGCGACAAGATCGGGTTCATGTGCAAGACGCGCTACGAGTGGACCCTGGTTGACTTCGCTGCGTGGTTCGCCGGGGCGGTGCTCGTGCCGATCTACGAGACCAGCTCGCCGAGCCAGATCCAGTACATCCTCGATGACTCGGAAGCGAACCACCTCATCGTCGAGTCAGCCGAGCACTACGCGCGCTTCGATGAGATCGCGAGCGAGGTTCCCTCCATCGGCCACGTCTGGCAGATGCACCTGGGGGCGCTCGAGAAGCTGGCGGCCGACGGAGCCGACGTCACCGACGAGGCCGTCGAAGCGCGCCGCAGCGCCGCGGTCGGTAGCGACCTCGCGACGCTGATCTACACCTCGGGCTCGACCGGTGTGCCGAAGGGGGTCATGCTCACGCACTCGAACTTCGTCGAACTCTCGCGCAACGCCCGCATTGCCATGAAAGAGGTCTTCGCGGCGGGCGCATCGACGCTGCTGTTCATCACCACCGCGCACGTCTTTGCCCGCTTCATCTCGATCATCTGCGTGCACGGCGGTGTCAAGGTCGGTCACCAAGCCGACACGAAGCAGCTGCTGCCAGCACTCGGCTCGTTCAAGCCGACCTTCCTGCTCGCCGTGCCTCGCGTGTTCGAGAAGGTGTACAACTCGGCCGAGCAGAAGGCCGAGGCTGGTGGCAAGGGCAAGATCTTCCGGAAGGCCGCCGACACCGCGATCGAGTACTCGAAGGCTCTCGACACCGGGCACGTGCCGCTCGGGCTCAAACTGCGCTTCACCCTGTTTGACAAGCTCGTTTATTCGAAGCTGAAGAACGCCATGGGCGGCCGCGTTCAGTACGCCGTCTCGGGTTCGGCACCGCTCGGCACGCGACTCGGCCACTTCTTCCGTGCGCTGAACGTGCGAATCCTTGAGGGCTACGGCCTGACGGAGACCACGGCACCCGCATCGGTGAACCTCGTCAACAACTTCAAGATCGGCACCGTGGGGCCCGCACTTCCCGGCGTCGGCATCAAGCTGGCCGAGGATGGCGAAATTCTGATCACCGGTGTCAACGTGTTCGCCGGGTACTGGAAGAAGCCGGAGGCGACCGCGGAGGTCATGACCGAGGACGGCTGGTTCCACACGGGCGACATCGGCACGATCGACGACGACGGCTACCTCACCATCACGGGCCGCAAGAAAGAGATCATCGTTACCGCCGGCGGCAAGAACGTCGCCCCGGCGGCTCTCGAAGACCCCATTCGGGCGAACCCCATCGTGGGTCAGGTCGTCGTGGTCGGCGATCAGAAGCCGTTCGTCTCAGCGCTCATCACCCTCGACCCCGAGATGCTGCCGGTGTGGCTCAACAACAACGGCGAAGACGCGCAGATGTCGCTTGCTGACGCCGCGAAGAACCCGAAGGTGCTCGCCGAGGTGCAGACCGCGGTGGACGTCGCCAACGGTCGGGTCTCGCGCGCCGAGTCGATTCGCAAGTTCGTGATTCTTGCCACCGAGTTCACGGAAGACTCGGGCCACCTCACCCCGAAGATGAGCATCAAGCGCCACGTGATCACGAAAGACTTCGCCGACGTGATCGACGGCATCTACTCGGGAGCGCCCGAGACGCAGGGCATCTCGCTCAGCCAGTAAGAGCGACGGCCGTGATCAGGGGCGCTGGAACCACTCGGCGCCCCTGATCGCGCGCATCGCCTCACGCTTCAGCTCGGGCTCAAGCCCCTCGACGTACACCCGCCCATCGAGATGATCGGTCTCGTGCTGCAGCGCCTGAGCGAGCAGGCCCTCGCCCTCGACGACGACCGCGTTGCCCTCGAGGTCGATACCCGCAACGCGCGCCCACGGGTGGCGCAACCGGGGGTACGCAAGGCCCGGCACCGACAGACAACCCTCATCGACCGGCTCGGGTTCACCGCGTACCTCGACGAGGCGCGGGTTGATGACGTAGCCGAGGCGCTCGTCAACGAAGAAGCTGAACACGCGCAAGCCCACACCGATTTGGTTGGCCGCAACGCCCGCGCGCCCGGGCACCTGAACGGTGTCGAGCAGATCGGTCACCAGCTGGCGCACGCGGTCATCAATCACGGCGACCTCGTCAGTGCGCGAGCGCAAAACGGGGTCGCCGAACAGGCGAATCGGACGAACAGTCATCGTCGGCGTTATGCGGTCGGGCGCGGAATACCCTCGACCACCAGGGCCGCCAACTCGCGCGCCGCGTGGCGGGTGTACGGCTTGAGATCGCTCCACTTGACGACGCTGCCGGCGGCAAGCACCTCGTCGTAGGGAATGCGCACGATCTCGCGCACCCGCGAGGCGAAGTGCGCCTCGATTTCTTCGAGCTTCACGAGGTTGGTGCCCTGGGTCGCGGTGTTGATCGCGACCACCGCGCCGCGCACGAGGTGCTCGTACCCGTTGGCCTCCAGCCAGGTCAGCGTCTCACTGGCCAGCCGTGCCTCGTCGACGCTGCCGCCCGACACGATCACAATGGTGTCGGCCCGATCGAGCGTCGGACGCATGACCGAGTGAACGATGCCGGTGCCACAGTCGGTGAGCACAATCGAGTAGTAGCGCGCGGCGAGGTCGGCCACCACGTTGTAATCGTCAGCGTCGAACGCCTCGGACAGCAGCGGGTCGGTGTCGCTTGCGAGCACGTCGAGGCGCGTCGCGTCGCGCGAGACGAACGTCGAGAAGTCGTTGTACGCCCCGATCGACGCCGCCTTGTTGACGACGTCGCGCACCGTCGAGCGGGTCTGTTTGGCGACGCGCTCGGCGAGGGTGCCGCGGTCGGGGTTCGCGTCGATCGCGATCACGCGGTCTTCCCGCACCGAGGCGAGAGCCATGCCCAGCAGGGTCG
>DASSWY010000085.1:0-10256 GCA_035704325.1 Microcella sp.
GAACCGGCGAGCGGGCTGGTGGCCATCGCGATCGACGCGGTCTGGCCACGGGCATCCGCCATTTGGCTCGCGACGGTGCGCTTCCAGATCAGGTCGTAGAGCTTCCAGTCGTTGCCGCGCAGCGTGCCCTCGAGCTCGCTCGGCGTGCGGAAGGTGTCGCCGGCGGGGCGCACCGCCTCGTGCGCCTCTTGCGCGTTCTTGCTCTTGCCGCTGTACACGCGCGGCGTTGAGGGAATCGAGTCGGCGCCGTACAGCGAGCTCGCCTGCGTGCGGGCGGCGTCAATGGCCTGCTGCGACAGCGTCACCGAGTCGGTGCGCATGTAGGTGATGTACCCGTTTTCGTACAGCGACTGGGCGATCGACATCGTTTGCCGGGCGGTGAAGCGCAGCTTGCGACCGGCCTCCTGCTGCAGCGTCGATGTGGTGAAGGGCGCCGCCGGTCGGCGCGTGTACGGCTTCGATTCGACGCTCGTGACCGTGAGCCCGATGTCGGATGCGCGCAGCGCCTCGGCGAGGTGCGTCACGGTGGTCTCGTCGAGCGCCACCGCGTCTTTCGCGGTGAGCTCACCGCGGTCGTTGAAGTCGCGACCGGTGGCGACCTTCTTGCCGCCGAGGCGCGACAGCCGCGCCGTGAACGGGGTCGTCTCGCCCGAGGGCGTGAGCGTGGTGTCGAGGTCCCAGTAGCTGGCCGCGACAAATGCCATGCGCTCGCGCTCGCGGTCGACGATGAGGCGGGTCGCCGCCGACTGCACGCGGCCGGCGCTGAGCCCGGGGCCGATACGACGCCACAGCACGGGGCTGACCTCGTAGCCGTAGAGGCGGTCGAGGATGCGCCGGGTCTCTTGGGCGTCGACGAGCGCGGTGTCGAGATCGCGCGTCGCGTCGACGGCCTTCTGAATCGCCTCTTTGGTGATCTCGTGGAACACCATGCGCTTGACCGGAACCTTGGGCTTCAGCACCTCAAGCAGGTGCCACGCGATGGCCTCACCCTCGCGGTCTTCATCGGTGGCGAGCCAGAGCTCGTCGGCATTCTTGAGGGCCTTCTTCAGGTCGGCGACGGTGCGCTTCTTGTTGTCGGAGACGACGTAGTGCGGCTCGAAGCCGTTGTCGACGTCGATCGCGAACTTGCCGAGCGGGCCCTTCTTGAGCTCGGCCGGCAGGTTCTTCGGCTCCATCAGGTCGCGCACGTGCCCGACGGAGGCCTGAACCTCGTAGTCGTCGCCGAGGTATCGCCCGATCGTCTTGGCCTTGGCGGGCGACTCGACGATGACGAGCTTTTTCGTACCGGGCACGGTGCTCCTTATATACGCGGATGGTGCGGTGCGACCGACGCTTCGGCGGGCAGCCGGGGTGGGCCGCGAGCGAGGTGGCGGAAGCGGGTCGCTCGACCGGTGACGATTCGCCCCGGTCACGGTCACCATACACAGGTGCTCCCGGGAGGCCCTTACCGACGGTCGGGAGCGCCAGCCCGTGCCGACCTCTCGACGGGCCACGCCAGGATGCGGCGGGTCACCGTCACGACGACGCTCAGCTCGTCGACGGTGCAGGCCACCACGCGGGCGCCGTGACGCTCGGCCAGCCGCTCGGCGACGGCACACGGCTCACCGGCGTGCCACCCGAGCAGGGTGTCGGCGGCGGCGAGGGCGGCGCTGTCGGCGGTGTGCCCGAGGCGGCTCGCGTCGGCGAGCGCCGCACCGATGCCGAGCAGCAGGGTCGCCAGAATCACCAGCGTCGCGATGAGCCCCACAACGAGGGGCGTTGCGGCGCCGCGGTCGCCTCGACCCGTGCCGCGCACGCCCCTCACCAGCCAGCGTCGAGCGCGCACGAGCGCGCACTCACCGGCAGAGCCACGCCGACCACCCGGTGCGTGTGGGTGACGGTTGCGCACAGCAGGCCGCCGTCGCGCCCCACATGGAGGTGTGCCCCCGCGAGCGCGCGGCCCACGTGGTGTCGAGCATCGGCATCGGGCGCCCCACGCGCGAGCAGTCGAGCGGCAACGGTCGCAGCCTCGTGCGCTCGCGCCTGAGCTGTAGCGGCCGTGAGGCCGCCGAGACACAGGGCGAGCAGCACGAGAACCGCCGGAACCGCCGCGACCAGCTCGGCACTCACTGCGCCCCGGTCGCCGCGACGGCACGCAACCTTCTTCTCGCTCACCCGGCGAACGTGAGGGCGTTGCGCACCATGTCGGTGAGAATCGTGCGCACCTCGTCGCTCTGCATGATGACGACCAGCAGGCCCGCAAACGCGACGGCCGCCATCGTGGCGATGGCGTACTCGGCGGTGGCTGCTCCACGGTCGTCGGCCAGCGGGGCATGATGCCGAGCGCGCAAGCGGGCGGCGAGGGTGCGGGGGCGGGTGAGGGTCGACATGGTGTCTCCGGTTCTTCGCGATGGGTGGCACGAACGGGTTCAGTGTCGGCGTCGACGCGTCGAGGTCGCGAACGGGGTCGAGCATCAGGGTCGTCGGTGCATCAGCCGGCGAGTGTGGAGGAGATGATGCCGAGCAGAATCGGCACGACGCCAATGAGCAGGAACGCCGGCAGGATGCAGACACCGAGCGGCAGCATGAGGCGCACGCTGAGGCGCTCGGCCGTGCGGCGGGCGGCGTCACGGGCCGCCACGCGGGCCTCGAGTGCCTCAGCTCTGGCCAGGTCACCCAGTGGCGCCCCTGCCCGGCGCGACAGCCGCACGAGCCCGGCGAGCTCGGCGCGGTCACTGTCACTCGGCCCACAGTCCACGGCCTCCAGCTCAGCAATCACGAGAGCGAGGGCCGCCTCCGGCGGCCGCCCTCCCGCCGCGGCAACGGCAAGCAGTTCATAGCCAAGACCCGCCGTGGGCGGCGGCGGTTCGGCCTCTGCGAGCAACCGCCGCGTCCATCGGCGCCCCACCACGATGAGGCCGAGCCCCGCCCCCAGGCTCACGAGCCCGATCGGGTTCACCACGGTTGCCACCACGTCGACACCGATGATCAGCGCGAGCACGACACCCGCCGCCGGAAGCCACAGCACCAGCCGCGCCGTCGCCCGGGGCGCCGCCAGAGCCACGGCGATCTCGCGCTGCGCCGCACGCCGATCACGTAGCGCGTCGGCAAACGAGCGCAACACACCAGACAGCGGCGCCCCCACGATCGACGCGACGCGCCACGCGCATGTGAGCGCGCGCCACGCGGTGCTCGGCTCGGTGACGGACGCCATCGCGGCGGGCACGTCGTAGGCGACGGCCGGATGCGCGGCCGTCGCCCGAACGTGCGATCCGGCGGGCGCCGCCTCCGCGGCGTGGCGCCACGCTGACCCGGGGGTGAGACCCGCGCCGAGCAGCACCGCGAGGCGGTGCACCGTGCGGGGTAGCTCGTCGTCGTCGACCGCGGGGGCTGTCGTCCGCCGTGTCACGGAGCGGCGACCTCGTCGGGAACAATCGGATGCGCGCGGAGCCGATCACGCGCATCCACCGCCAAGCGCCCAAACGACACCCGTCGCGCACCGTCGGGGGTGCGGTCGAGGTGCGCGATGAGATCGATACCGCTGACGGCCTGGCGGGCGAGCGCCGTCGGCGCGAGGCCCGCAAGCATGCCGACCGCTTCGAGCCGGGCTGCGACGTCGGCCAGTCCGTTGGCGTGCAGGGTGCCCGCTCCCCCGCGGTGACCGGTGTTGAGGGCCGCCAAGAATTCGCGCACTTCGGCGCCACGGCACTCGCCCACGACCAGCCGATCGGGGCGCATGCGCAGCGCCTCGCGCACCAGGCGCGCGAGGTCGACGCCGCCCGCTCCCTCCAGATTCGGCTGGCGCGCCTCGAGAGCGACGACGTGCGGGTGGTCGATGCGCGCCTCGGCGACGTCCTCCAGTACAACGATGCGGTCGCCCGGGTCGGCGGCCGAGAGCCATGCCGAGAGGAGGGTCGTCTTGCCGCTGCCGGTCGCGCCCGTGATGAGCATCGTCTGGCGGGCCGCGAGTGCTCGCCGCAGTGCCGCCACCGCGTCGTCGGGCAGCGCCAGGTCATCGAGAGCACCGATGTCGGGGCGCGGAAGGCGCAGCGACAGCAGCGCGCCGCCCGCGCTGATGGGCGGCAGCACGCCGTGCGCGCGCAGCCCGTCGCCGAGTCGCACGTCGCAGCAGGGCGATGCCTCATCGATGTGCCGCCCCCCGAGCGCGATGAGGTGCACGACGAGGCGCTGCGCCGCCTCGGGCTCAAACCGCAGCCGCTCAACGGTGACCGCGCCGTCGCCACGGTCGATGTGCACTCGACCATCGGCAGTGACAAAGATGTCGGTCACCCGGGCGTCGACAGCGAGGGGCGCCAGAGGCCCGAGAGCGTCGACCAGGGCAGCGTCGAGGTCACGCCGCCGGCTGCTCAAACCCGCTGTGTCGCCGGCGTACCCGGGCACGAACGGAACGACGACGCCCGCATTCGACGCGGGCCCCGGCGACGGCGAAGCGGGAAGAGCGGTCACGCGACGAGTGTCGGCGAGCCGACCGCGCGCATCCGCCCCTCGCCGACGGCGCCCCGAAAAGCAGCAACGGCCCCTCCGTGTGGAGGAGCCGTTGCTGTACATCAGGGGCGGCGCCCACGTTGGGGGGGATAGGGCGCCGCCACAGCGACACGAGATTGGGGGGAATCGTTCGCGCCGCTAAGTCAGTTTGCTGCTGACGGGTCTCAGTCTACGACAGCGTGAGCCCTGGTCAAGACATTTTTGCCCCCCATTTCGTCCCCTCAAGTGCGGACACCCGAATGGGGGACACGTGTTGCCTATGACGCACCGCGTCACGCCGGATCGCTCGCACCGCGACGGAGGCCCTACGATGGCATCTGTTCACGCACCGTCGCGGCAGACCAGGCCAGTCCGCACATCGACGAAAGAAGATGTATGTCCTCGACATCGATCGACAGCCTCCTGCACGAAAACCGCCGCTTCGCCCCTGAGCCCGCCTTTACGGCGCAGGCCAACGCGACGCCCGCGCTCTACGACGAGGCGGCCGCTGACCGTCTGGCGTTCTGGGCACGGCAGGCCAGCGAGCTGCTCAGCTGGCACACGCCGTTCACCCAGACCCTCGACTGGTCGAACCCGCCGTTCGCGCGCTGGTTCCACGACGGCCGCATCAACGTGGCCTACAACTGCCTCGACCGCCACGTCGAGGCCGGCAACGGCGACCGCGTCGCCTTCTACTTCGAAGGCGAGCCGGGCGACACGCGCACCATCACCTACGCCGAGCTGACGGCCGAGGTGAAGAAGGCCGCCAACGTGCTGGCCTCGCTCGGCGTCACCCAGGGCGACCGCGTCGTGCTCTACATGCCCATGATTCCCGAGGCGATCGTCGCGATGCTCGCGGTTGCCCGCCTCGGGGCGATTCACTCGGTCGTCTTTGGCGGATTCGCCGCCGAAAGCCTGAAGGCCCGCATCGAGGATGCCGGCGCCAAACTCGTCATCACCGCCGACGGCGGCTATCGCAAGGGGCGCGTCTTCAACCTCAAGAACGCGGTGGATACGGCGCTCGCCTCCGGCGCGGAATCGGTCGAGAACGTCGTGGTCGTTCGCCGCGGCGAGAACGACATCGACTGGAGCGATGGCCGCGACCTGTGGTGGCACGAGCTCATGGCCGACGCCGAGGCCGAGCACGAGGCGCAGGGCTTCGAGGCGGAAAACCCGCTGTTCATCCTCTACACGAGCGGCACGACGGGTAAGCCGAAGGGCATCCTGCACACCTCGGGCGGCTACCTCACCCAGACCGCGTTCACGCACAAGAACGTGTTCGATCTGAAGCCCGAGAGCGACGTGTACTGGTGCACCGCCGACGTCGGCTGGGTCACCGGCCACAGCTACGTGGTCTACGGCCCGCTCGCGAACGGCGCCACGCAGGTCATCTACGAGGGCACCCCCGACAGCCCGCACCCGGGCCGCTGGTGGGAGATCATCGAAAAGTACGGCGTGACGCTCTTTTACACGGCCCCGACGGCGATTCGCTCGTTCATGAAGATCGGCCGCGAGGTGCCGAACCAGTACAACCTCTCCACCCTCCGTGTGCTCGGCAGTGTCGGTGAGCCCATCAACCCCGAGGCGTGGATCTGGTACCGCCAGGTCATCGGCGGCGGCCACACCCCCATCGTCGACACGTGGTGGCAGACCGAGACCGGCGCCATCATGATCAGCGCCCTGCCCGGCATCACGACGGCGAAGCCCGGTTCGGCTCAGGTGCCGCTGCCCGGCATCAGCGTCGACGTGCTCGACGAGCAGGGTGTGCACGTGGGCAAGGAGGCCGGTGGCCTGCTCGTGATCACCGAGCCCTGGCCGAGCATGCTGCGCGGTATCTGGGGCGACGAGCAGCGCTTCGTCGACACCTACTGGTCGGCATTCGAGGGCACGTACTTCGCCGGCGACGGCGCCCACCTCGACGAAGACGGTGACGTGTGGCTGCTCGGCCGCGTTGACGACGTCATGAACGTGTCGGGCCACCGCCTGTCGACCATGGAGATCGAGTCGGCGCTCGTCTCTCACGACATCGTCGCCGAGGCGGCCGTCGTCGGGGCGAGCGACGAGACGACCGGTCAGGCCGTCGTCGCGTTCGTCATTCTCAAGCAGCGCCACGTCGACTCGCTCACCCCGGAGGAGGCGAGCGAGCAGTTGCGCGCCCACGTCGCCCAGCAGATCGGCGCAATCGCCCGGCCGCGGCAGATCTTCGTCGTCGCCGAGCTGCCGAAGACCCGCTCGGGCAAAATCATGCGACGCCTGCTGCGCGACATCGCCGAGGGGCGCGAAATCGGCGACACCACGACGCTGACCGACACGAACGTCGTCGCGTCGATCAGCGCGTCATTCCGTTAGGAACGCGGCGCACGACGCGAAACGGGGCCGGGCATCCGAATCATGGATGCCCGGCCCCGTGTGCGTCGGATGACGCGTTAGCTCACGCGAACTCGACGATCAGCTCAACCTCGACGGGCGCGTCGAGCGGAAGCACCGCGACGCCGACGGCGCTGCGGGAGTGCACGCCGATGTCGCCGAAAATCTCGCCGAGCAGCGTACTCGCGCCATTCATGACGGCGGGCTGGCCCGAGAAGCTCGGGTCGGAAGCGACGAAGCCCGTGACCTTCACGATGCGGGTGACGCGATCGAGCGAGCCGATCGCGCTCTTCACGGCGGCGAGCGCGTTCAGCACCGCGGTGCCAGCGAACTCGGCGGCGCGCTCAGCGCTCACCTCGGCACCGACTTTGCCGGTGGCGGGCAGGCTGCCGTCCACGAAGGGCAATTGGCCGGCCGTGAACACCAGCTGGCCCGACACCGTCGCCGGAACGTAGGCGGCGACGGGGGCGGCCACCTCGGGAATGCTGATTCCGAGCTCGGCGAGGCGAGCATCCAGAGCACTCATCAGGCGGTTTCGCCCGCGACCGGACGCTTGAAGTAGGCGACGAGGCCCCCCTCGGGGCCGGTGACGATCTGCACGAGCTCCCAACCCTCGGAACCCCAGGTATTCAAGATCGCGGTCGTGTTGTGGATCATGAGCGGGGTGGTGATGTACTCCCAGCGGGTCATCGCGTGCACTCCTCGAAAAATGTCAATAATGGATCACGTTCAGAGACGTCATAGCATCCCCTGCCGTAGCCTTGAGTCTATGTCTGCCCAGAAATCCACGCCCGCCGGCGCCTTGGGGGCGTTCGCCGGCATGATCGGCCTGAGCGCCATCGTCGGGTTGCTCGCCACCGTCATGGTGACGCCCGCGCTCGCCGTGACCGGCATGGCCGCCAATAACACGATTGGCATTTTCGACAGCCTGCCCGAATACATCCGCATCGATCCCCTGGCACAGCGCAACGAGCTGTACGCCCAGAACACCGCGAACCCCGAAGACGGGTACACCAAGATCGCCGACGTGTTCAGCGAGAACCGTGAAGAGGTCGGCTACGACCAGATCTCGCCGAACCTCATCAACGCCGCGATCGCGGCAGAAGACCGGCGTTTTTACACGCACGGCGGCGTTGACCCACAGGGCATCATTCGCGCCGCCATCGGCAACGTCGCGGCCGGCGATGTCACCGGTGGTGGCTCGACCCTCACACAGCAGCTGGTCAAAAACATTCTGATCAACCAGGCGATCACGCAGTTCCCTCCGGGCGACGAGCGAGACCGAGCAGTGAAGGAAGCGCAAGAGACAACGCTCGAGCGCAAGCTCAACGAGGCGAAGTACGCGATTGCGCTCGAGAAGGAGTACACCAAAGACGAGATCATGCTCGCCTACCTCAACATTGCGGGGTTTGGCGGCATCACGTACGGCGTCGAGGCTGCGGCGCAGCAGTACTTCGGGGTCTCGGCATCGGAGGTGTCCGTCGCGCAGGCGGCCAGCCTCATGGCAATCGTGCAGTACCCCGGCACCCGGTCGCTGCTGAGCCCCGACAACTACCAGAACAACCAAGACCGCCGCGACTTCATCATCCGCGCGATGGCCGAAGAGGGCTTTATCACCGAAGCCGAGCGAGACGAGGCGCTGGCGATTCCGGTCGACGAGAACTTCGTGACCCTGCAACCGCCGCGCTCGGGCTGCATCGCGGCCGACCAGTACGCGCAGTTCATGTGTGACTACGTCACGCGGCTGATTCCCGAACTCGAGACGCTCGGCTCGACGCCCGAAGAGCGCGAGGCAGCCTGGCGCCAAGGCGGCTACCAGGTCTACACGACCCTTGACCTGTCGCTGCAGCGTGTCGCGCAAGACACGGTCTGGAACACCGTGGCACCCGACATCGCCGAGGTTGATGCCAACGGCGAACTGGTTTACAACATCGGCGCGGCGACAACATCGGTTCAGGCCGGCACAGGCCGCATCCTGACGATGGCGCAAAACAAACGCTTCAACAACGCGCTCGGCAACACCGACATCGGGCTCACGGCGATCAACTACAACACCGACCGCGAGTACGGCGGGTCGATCGGGTTCCGCGTCGGGTCGACGTACAAGATCTTCGGTCTCATCGAGTGGTTGCAGCAGGGTCGCGGTCTGCTGGAGTTCGTGAACGGCACGCCCCGTGTCTTCCAGCAGTCAGACTTCGTCGACAGCTGTAACGGGCCGTGGAGCGGGCCGTATGACCCGAAGAACTTCGCCGACGGCCGTGGCGGCGTCATGAGTGTGCTGCAGGCGACCGTGAACTCGGTCAACACGACGTATGTCGCAATCGCGCAACAGCTCGATCAGTGTGGCATTCGCGACGCTGCCGAGAGCCTCGGCGTTCACCGCGCTGATGGCGGGCCCTTGCAGACCAACCCCGCCGCGATCCTCGGCACCAACGAGATCGCGCCGGTCACCATGGCCGCCGCGTTCGCCGCGATTCAGAGTGGCGGGCTGTACTGCGAGCCGATCGCCGTCGACCGCATCGTTGACCGCAACGGCGAAGAGCTGCCCGGCCAGACGTCAGAGTGTCGTCAGGCAATTGACCCCGAGGTCGCGGCGGCAACCACGTACGCAATGCGCGAGGTCGTCACACGTGGAACCGCTCGCGCATCGAACCCGGGTGGCGACGTGCCGGTCGTCGGCAAGACGGGTACCGCTGACGATGCCCTGCACACCTGGATGGTGGGCGGCTCGACTCGCGTCGCCACCGCTACGTGGGTGGGCAACGTCGTCGGCAAGCGCAACATCACCTCACTCCCCGGCGGGTCAGGCTTGCGGCACGAGATCACGCGACCGATCTTCGCGGCAGCCAACGCCGCGTACGGAGGCGACCCGATTCCCGCAGCGCCCGACCGCTTGCTGCGTGGTCAGGGCGTCACCCTTCCTGACCTCACGGGTCAGTCGCCCGAGGTGGCGCGCAGCATCGTCGAGGGACTCGGGTTCCGATTCTCGATCGAAGAGGCTCCCGTCGACTCGACACTGCCGGCCGGTGTCATCGCCACGCAGTCGCCCGGGGCCGGCACCTTCCTCAGCCTCGGCACCCCCGTGCGTGTGCAACTGAGTAACGGCAACTTGATCACTGTGCCCGACGTTTCTAGCGGAGGGCTCACGCCCGATGAGGCACGCGACGCATTGCGTAGCGCTGGCTTTAACAACATCAGTGAGAGGTGCCAGCCGATCGAGGCCGAACCCGAACCCGAACCAGAGCCCGACCCGAGTGCACCGCCCGAGGACGAGGAGCCCGCACCCCCGAGCCCGCCCGGACGAGCTGGACCGGGTGTGGTGATCGGGCAGACGCCCGCAGCGGGTGAGAACGCGTCTCGCAACACCATCATCGAACTGCTCGTCGAACGAGAAGAGTGTCGATGACGCACCCGGTGCGCACGGC
>DASSWY010000087.1:0-4221 GCA_035704325.1 Microcella sp.
CCAACACCCGCGGCCAGCTCCTCGGCCTCGGCGAGCGCCTCGTCAATCTGCGCCTGCGTGACGGTGGTCTGGGCGCCGGGTGCCTCGGCCTGCTGGCTGAGCAGCGTGAGCTTCTGCTGGGCGAGCGACGACAGCGAGCGCAGCCGCTCCTGAACCTGCTCAAGCCCGAAGGCGACGGCGCGGGCCTCGTCGACGGCGTCGCCGACCATCTGCGACTCGATGCGCTGCACGCGCAGGCGCGCCTGGTCGAGCTGCTCTTGCACCACGATGCGCTCGCTCGTGCGCTCGGCTTCGGTGCGCTGGTGCTCGTGCAGGGCGCGGCGCAGCGTGACGACCTCGTCGGCGAGAAGCCGGGCACGCGCATCCCGCACGATCGCCGCGATGGTTTGCGCCTCGCGCGCGATCTCGGCCTGGCGCCCGAGCGGGGTGAGCTGGCGGCGAATCTCGCCCGCCAGATCGTTCAGGCGGGTGAGGTTCGTCTGCATCGCCTCGAGCTTGCGCACCGTCTTCTCTTTGCGGCGGCGGTGCTTCAAGATTCCGGCGGCCTCTTCGATGAAGCCGCGGCGCTCTTCGGGGCTCGCGTGCAGCACCTTGTCGAGCTGGCCCTGACCGACGATGACGTGCATCTCGCGGCCGAGCCCCGAGTCGCTCAGCAGCTCTTGTACATCGAGCAGGCGGCAGGCGGCGCCGTTGATCGCGTACTCGCTGCCGCCGTTGCGGAACAGCGTGCGCGAGATCGTGACCTCCGAGTACTCGATGGGCAGCATCCCATCGGAGTTGTCGATCGTGAGGCGCACCTCGGCGCGGCCGAGCGGGCCGCGGGTGGCGGTGCCGGCGAAGATGACGTCCTCCATCTTGCCGCCGCGCAGGGTTTTCGCGCCCTGCTCGCCCATGACCCAGGCAAGGGCGTCGACAACGTTCGACTTGCCCGAACCATTCGGCCCGACAATGCAGGTGACGCCCGGCTCGAAGTGGAAGGTGGTCGGCTGCGCGAACGACTTGAACCCCTTGATGGTCAAGGACTTCAGGTGCACGGGCGACGCCTTACGGTTCGGAAACGACAGCGGGACAGGCCTACCGTACCGGCTCACCGGTCAGTAGTCTGGCGGGCTGGCCGCGCAACCGCGACCCGCAGAACGGAGCCACCATGCAGGGCCTGTCGATCACCGAGGTCGAGATTCCCGACAGCGTCAACGCCGACAACGCCGCCGACTTCCTCGCGTGCGTCGAGGTGCGCAGCACCGTCTGGGCGCACGACTCGGGCAGCGCCGACGAGGTGCGCCCCGCCGACGAGATGCTGCCGGTCTGGCGCAAGCAGGAACACGAACCGAAACGGATGCTGCTCGCGCGCCTCGACGGACGCCCCGTCGCGCGCGCCATCACCGAATACCGCGCCGGTGACACGTCAGACACGGCCTGGCTGCACGTCGAGGTGGTGCCGGAGGCGCGCGGGCGCGGCATCGGCGCCGAGCTCGCCGCGCGCGCCGAGGCGCTCGGCCGCGAGGTGGGGGCGACGAAGTTCATCGTCTACGCGCCGTGCTGGAAGGTCGGCGGGCCGCGCCTCGCGGCACCCACCGGCTTCGGCGACGTCGCCGCCGACACCGCTGAGACGCGGCTGTTGCAGCGCATGGGCTACCGGCTCGAGCAGGTCGAGCGCGGCAGCCGCCTGCCGCTCCCCGTCGCTCGCGAGGTCATCGACGCGATGCGGGCGGATGCGGAGCGCGCCTCGGAGGGCGAGTACCGCATCCATTCGTGGACGGGGATGACGCCCGTTCACTGGCGCGAGGACATGGCGCAGCTGATCACCCGCATGAGCACCGACGCGCCGTCGGCGGGGCTCGAAGAGGAGGAGGACGTCTGGACGGTCGAGCGGCTCATCGCCGACGAGACGATCACCGCCGAGGGCCCCTCGACCGAGTACACGACCGTCGTCGAGCACGTGCCCTCGGGCCGGCTGGCGGGTTTCACGACGCTGATCGCGCCCGACGACATGTCGCGCCCGATTGACCAGGACGACACGATCGTGTTGCGCGAGCACCGGGGACACCGGCTCGGGATGCTGCTGAAGGTCGCCAACATCGCGTACGTGCAGGATGCGCGCCCCGGGCATCCGCGCATCGTCACCTACAACGCGGAAGAAAACCGCCACATGCTGAGCGTCAACGAGGCCCTGGGCTTCGAGCCGTTCGTGTACGAGGGCGCGTGGAGGAAGGACGTGGTGGAGGCGTCGTGAGTTGACGGGGGCGCGCCTGGCGTGGCGCACCTCGTCAACAGCGCGCGCGAGTCGTGATCAGCAATCACTCGTTACGTCACCGAACAAGCTCTGCGCTTCGTCGATCTGGCTCGCCTCGAGACGTCCGTCGGCGCGGGCTGCTTGGACCTCTGCCATCTGGAGCGCAAATGCGCCAAGCGCGCCCGAGTCGGTGCGGCCTTCGTCCCTCATCACGCGAGTGATCGTGACGACGAATTCGTCGTCCGAGGCCGTCGCGGCGAGATTGTCGGCGGAGTCGGCGCCGTCCGCTGCCCAGTCGTCATAGGCGGCCACGAGGTCTGCGCACCCCTGTGACGAGATTGCGCCCGGCATGTCGTCGGCCGCTTCGGCGGCACAGCCTGCCAGGGCCAGAATCGTCGCGGCGGCACTCACGAGCGCGGCGGCTCTGCGGCGGAGAGTCCGATCAGGTGCAGCCCCACATGATGCGCTCATTGACTTCCTCTCGAGTACGGGCCGAGGTACGCGTCACCGTATCAACCGGACCTCAGGCGCCGGCAGTGCAGAGAATGCCCGTTCACCAGCTGTTCACCGTCGGGGCGAGGGTCGGAAGCACTGATCTGGCCTCAGCATCAGGCTCATCCGGCTTTCTGCCCGTCGGGCGCCGCAACGGTGGGCAGGTGTCTGTGCGGGCGTTTGACGAACTACGCGGGACGAGCTCTCGAACCGTGCGCTGCTTCCACAACAGCGGGAAGGAGAAACGAAGTCATTAGTCCGCAGTTGTGAATGGGGCCTGGAGGGGGAGCCGTCGCGGCGGACGAAGACGACGCAACGGATGCAGAAACGCGCGGTGAAACGTCAGTAGTGGGGGTCTCACTGCGTCGAGTGCCCCACTACTGACGTTTCGAAGCGATTTTGGGCGGTTTCGTCCGGAGTGCCGAGTCTCTCGGGCCGAAAGAGCGTGACGTGCGGCACGGGCAGAGTGGGGCGGGCGGGGGTGGCGCGACTCAGGCGGCGCGACTCAGACTGCGCCCACACCGCGCAGCGCCGCCACTCAGGCCACTCGGCGGCGGCGGGGGCGCGGCTGGCAGCGGGGGCAGAAGTGCGAGCCGCGATTCATGAACTGCTCGCGCACGATGAGGCCCCCGCATCGCTCGCACGGCCGCCCCTGCTGCCCGTAGGCGCGCAGCGAGTGGCTGAAGTACCCGCTCGCCCCGTTGACGTTCACGTACTGCGCGTCGAACGAGGTGCCGCCCTCCTCGAGCGCCCGCGCCAAAACGATGCGCACCTCGGTGAGCAGCTCGCGCACCCGAGCGACGGGCAGCGTCGCCGTCGGCCGGTCGTAGTGCAGGCGCGCCGCCCACAGCGCCTCGTCGGCATAGATGTTGCCGATGCCAGAGATGAGCGTCTGGTCGAGCAGCGCCCGCTTGATGCCGGTGCGCCGCCGGCGCAGCGCCGCAATGAACGCC
The DNA here is from genome assembly GCA_035704325.1 of Microcella sp. Lineage (GTDB taxonomy): Bacteria > Actinomycetota > Actinomycetes > Actinomycetales > Microbacteriaceae > Microcella. The sequence goes on from DASSWY010000087.1 coordinate 3,679, forward strand.
GCCTCGTCGAAGGCCGGGTCGAGCGGGTCGCGGGCGATGTGTGCCACCTGGCCCGGCACCAAGGCCAGCGACGACCCGTACCCGCCGGCGGCCCCGTCGGGCGTCGCCTGCAGCGGGTCGAGCGCCATCGAGCCGAAGATGCGCTGGTCGACGAAGTTCACAAGCAGCTCGCCGTGCTCGGGGTGCACGATCTCAAAGCGGATGCGCGTCAGCGGCCCGTCGTCGGCGCCCCGCTCGCGCAGCAGCACCTGACCGCTCATGCCGAGGTGCACGACGAGAGCCTCGACGGGGTCGCCGAACGATCCTTCGCCGACAGCCACGGGCATCCAGAGGAATTTGCCGCGGCGCACGGGCGCGACGAGGCGCGCGCCGGTGAGCCGGTCGATGAAGTCTTCGGCGGGGCCGTCGTGACGCTTCAGCGAGCGCTCGTCGAGCACCTCGACGCGCTCGATCGTCGCGCCGGTCACGGCGGGCGCGAGGCCGTGACGCACGACCTCAACCTCGGGTAATTCGGGCACGGATGCTCGCCTCGCGTCAGAAAAA
>DASSWY010000146.1:0-3478 GCA_035704325.1 Microcella sp.
ACACGAGGTCGGCGCGGAGGCCGCCCGGGTTCATGAACGCCACCTCGGTGCCCAGGTCGCGCGTCGCCCACAGCTGGGCGTCGGCGACGAGGTTGCCGAGCTGTGACGCACCACCGCGGTTCTCGGTGCCGTTCGACTGCACGGCACGACGCACGTCGTCCGTGATCGCCCCGAGGCTGACCGAGCCCGCCTCGTCGGCGAAGGCGACGGCGTCGGCGACGATCTGCGCGATCGTCGGGTCGGGCTGCGCCGCACCCGGCAGCGGCAGCACGTCAGCGGCGATGTCGAGCAGCTCACCCGTGGTCGGGTCGACCGTCAGGCTGAAGCGACCCACGTGCGAGCTGTACTCGCCGTTCTGGGTCACGATGAGCGGCAGTTCGCTGCCCTCAACCGGGATCTCGTGGTCGTACACGCGGTGCGTGTGGGCCGAGACGATGGCGTCAACCGAACCGGCCGTTCCGGTGACGAGGTCACCGAATTCGGAGGCGTCGGTCGCCGTGGCGATGTCGGTCGTGGCGGCACCCTCGTGCACGAGCACGATGATGACGTCGGCCTCGCCGTTGGCGGCGTCGCCGTCCTGCAGCTGGTCGGCCACGCGGTTCACCGCCTCGGTCATGTCACCGAACTCGAGCGAGGCGATGCCCGCAGGAGTCACCAGCGAGGGCATGGCCTCGGTGATCGCGCCGATGAAGCCGACATCAACGCCATCAACCTCGGTCACCCAGTACTCGTCGTACGCGGGCTCGCCGGTGGCGCGGTCGTAGATGTTCGCACCCAGGTACGGGAAGTCGGACTCGGGAATCACGCGATCGTCGAGGTCGCTGCGACCCAGGTCGAACTCGTGGTTACCGATCGCCGTCACGTCGAGGCCCATGGCGTTCAGGGCGTCGAGCGTCGGCTGGTCCTGCTGGATGAACGACGTGAACGTCGAGGCGCCGATGTTGTCGCCGGCCGAGACGAACAGCGTGTTCGGGTTCTCGGCCCGCACCTGGTTGACGAAGCCACCGAGCACCGCTGCGCCACCGACACCCGAGCCCGCCTCCAGGCGGCCATGGAAGTCGTTGATCGTGACGATGTCGATGTCGACCGGCTGCGCCTCAGCCGACAAACCGACGACGACCGGGTCGTGGTCGCTCGAGCGGAAGACAGACGATCCGTCGGTCGCGCCAAAGTTGTACTGGCGGTCGCCCCACTCGGCGGCGTTGATGTTCCAGACGCCGACACCGGTGACGTTCGCCGCGATCGCGTCGCTCGCCAGCACGTGGTCAAGCGAGCCGAGCTCGCCGTTGAACGTGTAGGTGTACTGACCGTCAGTGCGTGCATCCACGAGGCTCGTGAAGCCGGCCTCGCCGAGGGTCGCGATCGGGTCTTCCTGGCTGTACGCGTTGAAGTCGCCGAGCAGCAGGATGTTCTCGCCGCGCTCGGGGTCGGCCTCAATCTCGTCGGTCAACGCCGCGAGAGCGTTTGCCTGGTTGACGCGGTCGGCGTTGAAGAAGCCCTGGCCGTCGGCGGGCTCGGCAACGTCGCGCGGGCCGCTCTTCGACTTGAAGTGGTTGGCAACGACCGTGAAGCGGTAGCCGTCTTTGTCGAAGGTGGCTCCGATCGGCTCTCGCGCGTTGAACCAGACACTCTCGTCGATCTGCGTGATCATGTCGCCCACGAGGTCGACCGAGGCCGGCTTATAGATGATCGCGTTGGTGATCACGTCGACGATCGAGGCATCGTTCAGCTCGGGGGCCGAGGGCACGTATGCCCAGGTGCCGGCGCCAGCGACATCATTGAGGGCGGCGACGAGGGCGCCAAGCGCCTCGTCGGGCTCTTCGCCGAGGGCGACCGAGTTCTCGATCTCTTGCAGGCCCACCACATCGGCGCCCAGAGCGGTGATCGCCGCGACGATCTTCGCCTCCTGGCGTTCGAACGCGGCGGCGTCTCGCGCACCGCGGGCGTCACCGTTCTCGGTCGTCAGCGTGGTGAAGTAGTTGAGCACGTTGAACGCGGCCACCCGCAGGTCGCCCCCGGTCTCGGGCGCGCTCTCGGGGCGCGGGTTGCGCGTCTCGAAGCCGACGCCGTACCCGGCGGGCCCGTCGCTCGAGATCGGCACCTGCGGCTGCAGCCGCCAGTCGTCGAAGCCGTACTGCAACACCATTCCGGCCTCGGGGAAGACGACCTTGTCGCCATTGCGCACGACCTCATCGGCCCGTAGGTATGGCTGGGTTCCGGGGTGACTGTTGTTGCGCACGTCGATGTCGTAACCGTCGTCGAGCAGGATGCGCGACGCGCGATTCTCGGCGGCAATCGCGTCGGCCGCGGGGCCGGGACGCACCTGCTCGGTGCTCTTCACGAGCTCGTTGCCCGGCGACAGCCACAGGGTGCCGTAGTTGAACAACTGGTGCGTCGAGCCGATCAGGTAGTCACCCGTCGGAGCGACCAGCATGTTTTCGAACGGCTCGCGCTCGTCGCCGATCACCTCGGTCGGCAGCGGGGTCGCGGCGGGCAGGCCCACCTCGTCATCGACGAGCGTGACGGTGCCGGCTGCGGTCGCCGTGATCTGGGTTTGCGCGTAGTACTCGCCAGCCACGCCGGTCACCTCGACGAGGTCGCCGATCTGAACGGCCGGGTCGTGGCTGCTGCCGAGGAAGATGAAGATGCCGTCAGAGGCGCCGGGGGTCGCGTCAGCGCCACCGCCGCCCGACCCCTGCTCTTGGACCACGATGCCGTCGTAACCACTGACGCCGCGGTAGTCGGCGGTGACGACGCCGCGCACGGTGACCGTCTGGCCGTCGAGAGGCGTCGCGGCACCGGTGCCTTGCACCTGGGCAATGGGGGTGAGGGTGGTGTTCGCGACGGCCGGGGTGACAGCGACAGTGCTGAACCCGAGGCCCACCGCGAGGGCGGTGCCAACGGCGACCGCCCTGGTCGGCGCGGTGCGCCGGCGGAAGGGTGTGAGGTGATTCATCGGTTGGGTGCTCTCCTTGGTAGCGTCATGAACGCTTCACGGATTTACCCCCAAACGGGGGCCGACAAGAGCGTAAGCACAGAATCGTCTGTGAACCAAGCGCGCAGATGAGTAGTCACGCAGAGTTCACGCGAGCGTCAGGGTGGCGTATGACGGGCCGTCACCGGCGACGCGCACGCGCCATCAGGCCGGCTGCACACACAGCGTGCGGGGGCGCCGTGGCACTCCGACGCACAGTGCGTGACCGGCGCGTGACGCGCATCCGAATAATTCGGTTGCCGCCTACGCGCGCTGCGCGAGCTGGCGAATGAGTCGATCGCCGGGCTTCACGGCATCGAACTGCGCGGTGATGTCGGCGCGGTCCAGCAGCTCTTCGAGCGAAGGCCGGCGGCGGGCCGAGATCAAGGTGACGACGAGACCGCGGGCGCCGGCGCGCCCGGTGCGGCCCGCGCGGTGCAGGTACGCCTTGTACTCGTCGGGCGCATCGGCCTGCACGACGATCGCGATGTCGTCGACGTGGAT
>DASSWY010000173.1:0-2622 GCA_035704325.1 Microcella sp.
CCCGTTGCCGTTGCCGTTCCCGGGCCCGTTGCCGTTGCCCGGCCCCTCACCGTCCGAACCGTCCGCCTGCTCGTCAACGAGCACGGCGACGCTGCGCGCCGGGATGCTGACCGCACCGGTCGCCGCATCCCACGTCGTCGAGGCCACCACCGGGTCCGAGCCCGAGGCCTGCGCCTCCGTCAGCGCGAACTCTCGGCCTGCGAGCCCCTCGATCTCTTCCGTGATCGCGTCGGGCGAGGCGTTGAACACGACGAGCGCCCCTTCAAGCTCGGGGTCGACATCTTCGCCGAGCAGGTCGTCGATCAGCATGACGACGAGACCGGGGGTCGCGTCGGGGCCGCTGTTCGGGAAGCTGACCTTCTCGCCGATGAGTTCGGCAGAGCCCAGCTGCAGCAGGTCGACCGAGCTGCGCACGCGCAGCAGGTCGAGCGCCTGCGCTTCGGCCGCCGCGATGTCGTCGGCCGTCGGCTTGAGCGCCGGGTCGGCGAGCAGCGGCGCCATGACGCCCCACTTACCCTCGTTGTCCGCCGCCGGCGGCAGGCCCGAACCGAAGGTCGACTCCTGCCCGGTCCAGTCGATGCGGTTGAACCAGTCACCCGAGTTGTAGCTGTTGCGGTCGAGCGACTTCGAGCGCAGCAGCTCGGTGCCCGCGTGCCAGAACGACGGTGCCTGCGACAGCGTCACCGTGCCGAGCATCAGCGTGTTCATGCGCACCCGGTCGGCCATCGAGGTGTCGCGCGGCAGCTTCAGCACCGCGAGGTCGTAGAGCGTTTCGTTGTCGTGCGCATCCACGTAGTTGATGACCTCGTTGGGCTCGTCGGCGTAGCCGGCGGGCGAGCCGCGGTAGTCGAGCTGACTGCCCGGCACGACCGCGCCGGAGGCCGACTCGAGCTCGTAGTCGCGCAAGTTTCCGACGAGACCGATGCGCACGAGGTCAGACTGCGCGCGCAGATCGGCGATGGCCCGCTCGGTCGACCCGTTGATGGGGTCGCCGTTGGGGTCGGTGCCGAGGCCGGTGCCAAAGCCCTGCGTGAAGGTCGACGAGCTGTCGACGGGGCTTCCGCCGTGCACGGCGTCGCGCAGGCGGTCGTTGAAGGTGGCGATGCCGGTGCCACCGAGCTGACCCTGCGTGGCCTGCTCGAAGCGCGCGTTGTTCGCCACCTCGCCAAAGTTCCAGCCCTCGCCGTAGAGGAAGACGCTCGACCCATCGACCCCGTCGGCCTCAAGGGTCAGCTCGTCGAGGGCCGCCCGCACCGCGAGCATGTTCTCTTTCGAGTGGTGCCCCATGAGGTCGAAGCGGAACCCGTCGACGCGGTAGTCGCGCGCCCAGGTCACGACCGAGTCGACCATGAGCTTCTCGGCGAGCTCGTGCTCGGTCGCGACGTTCTGGCAGCAGGTCGAGGTCTCGACATCGCCCACGGCGTTCAAGCGGTGGTAGTAGCCGGGAACGATGCGGTCGAGCACCGACTTCTGCCCCTGGCCCGCCTCGGCGGTGTGGTTGAACACCTTGTCGAGCACGACCTCGAGGCCGGTCGCGTGCAGCGCCCCCACCATCGAGCGGAACTCGGCCACCCGTGCGCCGCCGTCGGGGTTCACCGCGTACGAGCCCTCGGGCGTCGAGAAGTGGTACGGGTCGTATCCCCAGTTGAAGCCGTCGAGGTCGCGAATGGCGCTGATGCACGCCTGCTGCTCTTCGGACGCCGGGCCGAACGAGGCGAGGTCACACTCGGGCTCGGCCTGCTCAGAGCGCACCTCTTCGATCGTTGCGATGTCGAAGGTGGGCAGCAGGTGCACGGTCGTGATGCCGGCCTCGGCGAGCTGCCGCAGCTGCTGCGTACCCGCAGAGTCGCGGGTGAACGCGCGGTACGTGCCGCGCTCTTCGGCCGGCACGGTCTCGTCGCCGATTGAGAAGTCGCGCACGTGCAGCTCGTAGATCGCGCGGTCGACGCTGCGCTCGACGGTCGGCGCGGGCGTGTCCTCCCACAGCTGCGGTCGCAGCTCGTCGGCGTCGAGGTCGACGACGACGGTGCGGGCCGAGTTGACGGTGAGCGCCGTCGAGTAGGGGTCGGTGACCGAGTTGGTCTCGATGTCGCCCGTCGACGGCGCGAACACCTCGACGCGCCAGCGATACTCGCTGCCGACCTCAACACTCTCGTCGTCTACGCTCCAGACGCCCGAGGCATCGTCGAAGGATGCGCTGATCACCGTGGCATCGCCCGTCGCGCCCGCGCTCCACACCTCCGCGGAGACCGCGCGCGCCGTCGGCGCCCACAGGTTCAGCGTCACGCTCGAGCCGTCGACGACCGCGCCGAGCTCGGCGTCGGCCGCCCCTGCGGCGTAGAGGTCGTCGAGCACGCCGGGGATCTGCACGCCCGTTACGGCGGTGATCTCCCCGTCGACGCGCTGCACCACCCAGAGCTGCCCGCGCACGAGCGCGGCGACGTCGGCTCGCTCGAGGCTCTGCGGCGCAAGCGCGACGGACCCGGCGAGGTGCGGGAACTTTTCGCGCACCTCGGTCGGCAGGCCGTCGGTCAGGCGTTCGAGCGTCACCGGCTCACCGCCACCCACGACCTCGCCATCGACGAGTTCGAGGGTTGCGTCGGCCGAGTGCTCGAGCGTCCA
>DASSWY010000187.1:0-4167 GCA_035704325.1 Microcella sp.
CGACGCCGACAGCGGCGCCGTCACGATGATCGGCATTCCCCGCAACCTCTACAACGCGCCGTTTCCCGCCGACTCGCCGCTCGCATCCGAATGGCCGAACGGTTACGACTGCGGCGACGACTGCCTGATCAGCTACATCTACCCGTGGGCCGAAGAGCGCCCCGAGCTCTACCCCGAGGCCGAGCTCGCCGGCTCGACTCCCGGCATCGAAGCCACCCGCGACGCTGTCGAAGGGGTCACGGGTCTCGAGGTGCAGTTCGTCGTGTTGATCGACCTCGGCGGGTTCCAGTCGCTGATCGATGCGATGGGGGGCGTCGTCGTCGACGCCGAACCCATGCAGCTCGGCATCAACGGCGGCCCCGTCGTCGGTGAAATCGTCGCCGGCGAGCAGCGCATGGATGGCGCCACCGCGCTCTGGTATGCCCGCAACCGCTACAACCTCACCGACTTTGATCGCATGGCGCACCAGCGACAGATTCAAGAGGCCATGCTGCGGCAGTTCGACCCACTCACCGTCTTCACCCGCTTCGAGGCCATTGCCGAGGCGAGCGCGCAGACGGTGCGTACCGACGTCCCGCAGTCGATGATCGGTGTTCTCGCCGACCTCGCAGTGAAGTCGCGTGAGCTGCCCATCACCGACGTCGAGCTCGTGCCGCCGACCGTCGACAACGTGAACCCCGACTACGCCATGGTGCGCGAGATGGTCGCGGCCGCGGTGGCGTCGCCGAGCGACGAATAGCACCGCCGAGCGACGAATAGCGCTGCCGAGGGACGGGCCCCGTGACCCTAGAGGTCGGCGTGCAGCTGCCAGGTTTTCTCAGCGGCGTCGCGCCAGGTGAAGGCGCGCGCTCGGTCCTGGCCGACGACCCCCAGCTCGCGGCGCGCGTCGGCGTCGTCAACGAGCCGGGTGAGCGCGTGAGCGAGCGCCTCGGGAAGGTGCGCGATCGAATCGACGGCGACGAGCATCCCGCTGTCGCCGATCGTTTCGCGCAGAGCCGCCTGGTCGGTGTGCACGAGCGGCGTTCCGAGGCTCATCGCCTCGAGGGCGGCCGTAACGAAGCTGTCGGCGAGCAGGGGCGCGATGGCCACGGTGGCGCGCCCCAAGACGACGGCACGCTCTTCCGCCGTCAAGCCGGCGCGCACGCGCACGCGCTCGCGGCGGCGCTCATCGTCACCGATGGCGTCGGCGAGCGCGGCGGCGGATCCTGAGTCGGTCATCACGACGAGCGGCAGCTCGGGGCCGCCGGGTAGCTCGAGCGCGTTGAGGATTGTGGGTAGGCCGCTGCGCGCATCGAGCATGCCGGCGAGGGCGATGTAGTCGTTGGGTAGCGTGAGCCGTGACGCGATGTCGTCAGCGTCAGCCGGAACGTGGAACGCTTCGCCCACGGCGCCGGGGATGACGCGGATGCGATCGCCAAACGACAGGATGTCGTCGAGTTCGTTGGCCACGGCGTGGGTCGGCACAACGACCGCGTCGGCGTACTTGTGCGCGCGCCGCACCATCGCGCGGTGCCAGGCGACGCCGCGACTCGTCAGCACCTCGGGGTGCGACCACGCCGCCGTGTCGTGAATTGTGACGATCGTCTGCTCGTCGGGGTTCTCGAGCCGGTCGTGACGGTACAGCGGCGCGAGCAGGCTGGGCGCGTGCACCGGCCCTGTTCCCGGCAGACGGCTGAAACCGTGCTGCCACGCTGCCGCGAGCTGGCGCCGGTCGAGCGCGCTTTTGTCGAGTCGGTCGAGACCCGGCAGGCGCTCGGCGATGACGTCGTAGTCGGTGTCGGGGAGCGACGGCGTGAAGCCGCGCACAACGCATCCGCGTGGCGCGGTCGCGATGAGCGAGCGGGTGAGGTCGAGGGCGTGCAGCGCGACTCCGGTGACCGTCGGTGCGCTGACGCCGTCAAGGACGACGCGCAGCGCGATCATGCGGCGAAGAGGATGCTCGGGGTCACCGCATAAGGATAGCGATGGCCCGATGGGCGCGCCCTAGGCTTGTCACCATGCAGATTCGCGAGCTCTCTATTGCCGGTGCCTTCGAGGTCACTCCTCGCCAGTTCCCCGACGATCGGGGCGTTTTCTGGGAGTGGTACCGCTTTGACGCGCTCGCCGAGGCCGTCGGCCACCCGATCGAGCTGAAGCAGGGCAACGGCTCGGTGTCGAAGCGGGGCGTGGTGCGGGGCATCCACTTTGCCGATGTGCCGCCGAGTCAGGCGAAGTACGTGCAGGTGCTGTCTGGCGCGATTCTTGACTACGTCATCGACATTCGGGTGGGTTCGCCGACGTTTGGCCAGTGGGAAGCCGTGCGGCTCGACACCGTCGACCGGCGCGCCCTCTACATCGCCGAGGGCCTCGGCCACGCCTTCGTCGCCCTGGAGGACAACACGACCGTCACCTACCTCGTGACCGAGACGTTCTCGCCCACCCGCGAACACGGCATCACGCCGGTCGACGAGACCGTCGGGCTTGAGTTCCCGACCGACATCGGCGAGATCCTGCTGTCGCCGAAAGACACCGCCGCCCCGACGCTCGCCGAGGCCGAACGCGACGGGCTGCTGCCGAGCTACGAGGCGGCGACCGCGTTCACCGCGTCACTCGACGAGCGGTGGCGCGCCGCGCGATAGCGGAGCGGATATCGAGGCCGAGCCCGAGCATCCCGCGAATCGGGGCGAGAACGCGCCCCGGGTACTTCTGCGCCAGAAATCGCTTCGCGCTGTCGTGATGCGCCTGAATCATCCGGGCCGACTCGTCACCTGAGGTGGAGTGCGCGCCCGTGTGGGTGACCACCGCGTCGGGCACGAAGCGGTTGACGTAGCCAGCGCGGCCCAGCCGGAAGCCCAGGTCGACGTCTTCGAAGTACATGAAGTAGCCCTCGTCGAAGCCGCGGACCTCGTCGAAGGCGGCGCGCCGCACGAGCACGCACGAGCCCGACAGCCAGCCCACGTCGGCCGTGCCGTCGCTCGCGCGGCGCGTGCCGAGGTAGCGCGCCGACCACGGGTTCGACGGCCAGACACGGCCGAACACGGCGTGGCCGACACCCGTGCGCAGAGAGGGCACCGAGCGTGCCGAGGGATACAGCGCGCCGTCCCCGCCGAGCACGGTCGGCCCGGCGCTGCCCACGCGCTCGTTCGCGCGAGCGGCGGCGAGGAGCGCATCGACCGCTCCGGCGCCGAGCACAACGTCGGGGTTACTGACGAGTACCCACTCGACCGATGCGGGCAGGGTGCGCACGGCCGTGTTGATGGCACCGCCGTAGCCGGGGTTCGCGTCGAGAGCGACATAGTCGGCCCCCGCCCCGGCGGCGAGGCGACGAGCGTCGCCGACGGCGGGAGCGTTGTCGACGACCACCACGCTGACGGGCTCGCTGACGGAGCCGGCAATCGAGTCGAGGAACGCGGGCAGCACCGCGTCGGAGCGGTACGCGACCGTCACGATGGCGACCGTCGCCGCGTTCCCCTGCCCGTTCTGCGCCGCTCCCATCGTGCCGCAATGCTACTCGGCATGTGCGCATCGCCCCGTCGCCGCGAGAGCTTCTAGGCTGGGCCCATGAGCCCTGCCGCCGCCGACCGACCGAGGGTGTCGGTGGCGCTGTGCACTCGCAACGGCGAGCGATTCGTTGCCGAACAGGTGGCGAGCATCCTGAATCAGAGCGTCGCCGTCGACGAGATCGTCGTCGGAGACGACGCCTCGAGCGACGGAACCGTCGCCGTCATCGAATCGGTGGTGGCGGATGCGCGCGGTCGCGGCATCGAGACAGAACTCACGATCGTGCGCCGTGACGCTCCGCTCGGGGTCGCCGCGAACTTCGCGGACACGATCGCCCGCACGACGGGGGAGTTCGTCGCGCTCAGCGACCAGGACGACGTGTGGCCGGCGGAGCGGCTTGCGCGACTGCTTCCCGCCTTCGACGACCCGACGGTGCTGCTCGTGCACTCGGATGCGCGGCTCGTCGATGCCGCGGGCACGCCCACGGGCCAGCTGTTGCTCGACACGCTCGATGCGGCGGCGGCCGAGCGGCGCGCCCTCGCGAACGGGCACGCGTTCGATGTCCTGGTGCGGCGCAACCTCATCACGGGCGCGACCGCGGTGCTCAGGGGGCCGTTCGACCGCTCGGCGCTGCCGGTGGGAAACGGCTGGATTCACGACGAGTGGTACGCGATGGTCGCGGCGCTC
>DASSWY010000273.1:0-3645 GCA_035704325.1 Microcella sp.
ACCCAGCTGGTGTGAAGCGCACCACATCAACCACTGGCTCAGAGACACCGGCCGAACAGACATCGCCGACGGAATCCTCCTCTGCCGACACCACCACCTGCTCGCCCACAACAACGGGTGGGAAATCCGACGCGCAGGGCCCAGCTACGCCCTCACCCCGCCCGGCCATCCACCCGGCACCCCCGCCGACCGAGACATGCCCACCCGCAGCGCCGCACTGCGCGACGCCCTCAGCGACCCACTAAGCGAGGCACTCAGCGCATGACGCGTCGCTGCGTCCTCCACGGGAGATCCTGCTCGAAGGCATCAGCCCGTCAGCTCGCGTGACCCGCTCAACGACTCACGCCGTCCGCACCGCCATCAGCGCCGTCGCCCGGTGCGCCACCCGCACGGCCATAGAACTCCCGCAGGCCCCGCGCCACGCCTCGCCAAATCGCCTGATACCGCAGCCAGAAAAACAGCACCGCAAGGCCGCCGTACAGCACGAAGAAGAGAAGGAAGGCGACGAGGCCGAACGGAGCAAACCCACTGATGTCATACATGGCTCGAGGTTCTCAGCTCCACCCCGCAACCCGGCGCGCAACCCACCAGACCCCCCAAACTTGGGGAGGTGCGAAAAGTTTTCACCTCATACTGTGGAGCAACGATCCACTTGTGAGGGCCGCTCCGAAGAGAGAGCGAAAGAGGTTGATCGACACCTGGGGGGTGGTATGAGCACGCCGGCCACGCGCGCCCTGCGCGCACTCGTCATCGGCGAATCACTGATCGACGTCATCATCGACGGCGAGCAGAAGAACGAGCGCCCGGGCGGCAGCCCCATGAACGTCGCCATCGGTCTTGCGCGACAGGGCGTCGACGTTGCCTTCATTACCGACCTCGCCCGCGACCACCTCGCCGACCAGATCGAACTGCGCCTCGTCAAAGAGGGCATCGACGTCTACTCGCCGCTGCGCTCCGGCCGCACGAGCGTCGCCATCGCCACCCTCAACGCCCACGGCGACGCCAGCTACCAGTTCGACCTCACGTGGAGCCTCGAGCACACCGACACCCCCGAAAACGGGCTTGCCGACGTCGTGCACTTCGGGTCGCTCGCCACGCGCATTCAGCCCGGAGCCGACCACGTCGACGCCCTCATCGAAAAATTCCGGCCCAACGCGCTCGTCAGCTACGACCCCAACATCCGGCCACGGCTCGACCTCGACCGTGACGACGCTCGCGAACGGGTCGACCGGCACGCCGCCCTCGCCGACATCGTCAAGGCCAGCGTCGACGACCTGCTGTACCTGCACCCCACGCACGGGCTCGCCGACGCCCGCCCCGACGACGCCATCGTCGATCGGATGCGCAATGCGGCCATCGACTGCTGGCTCGCGTCAGGCAGCGCCCTCGTCGCCATCACCGATGGCGAGAACGGCGTCACCCTCGCGACCGAGCATCACCGCGTGCACATCCCGGCGAACCCGGTCAGCGTCGTCGACACCGTCGGCGCCGGAGACGCCTACATGGCCGGCCTGATCAGTGGCATCGACGTGCTCGGGCTGCGCCGCCAAGCGCACCGCGATGACCTCGCCGCGCTCGACCTCGCAAGCCTGCGCCGCATCGGCTGCTGGGCACAGCGCACCGCAGAACTCACGATCGGCCGCGTCGGAGCCGAGCCGCCCACCTCGCTCGAACTGCTCGAGCAACGTGAGGGCGCTCCCCGCGTCGCCTAGGTCAGTTCAGCGGGCACGAACCACGGCGGGTAGACGACCACCTTCGCCCCGACTCCCGCCTCAGCGAGCAGCGCGCGCACCTCCGCGCGGCGCTTCTCGTTCGCGACGGCGACAAGCGCGACCGTGTCCAGCTCGACCTCGCCGGGCACAAGGGCCTCGGCCACCTCAAGAACGGCCGGATCCCCTGCGGCGCGCGCGAGCATCCGTCGCACCGTGTCGGGCGTCGACAGGGTCGTGACCATCGCCGCCGCGTCACCGTCGGTGACGACGAGGCGGTCCATCACCGAGGCAACCGGGATGCCCAACACGACGAAGTCGGTCACGGTCACCTCGCGCGCGCGGTCGCTCCAGGTCGGGCCAAGCGCACCCGACTGCACCTCCGCCCACCAGGTGGCCTGCGGGGTCAGCGAGAAGGCGACGCAGTCGGCGACGGCCGCGTCGCCGGTCGCCTGGGCGGTGCTGCGCAGCTCGTCGGTGATGTCGCTACCCAGCTTCACCGCGGGCTCGGCGGCCGACGACGGCTTAATCGCGCCGTCGCCCAGGATGCCCGCCAGGTTGTCGACGTGCGTCACGTGGAAGATGCGCTGCGGCAGGTTCAGCGAACGCGCGGCGGGCGTGCGCCCCTGTGCGTCGGGTTGCGGCGAGCGCAGCGACGCCGGCTTCGACATGCGACGCGGAGCGGCGGCCTTCTTCTCGGGCTCCGGCGCGGGGAAGCAGCTGGCGCACATCCCCGGTTCGAAGCCGTGAATGCACTCGTCCATACGCGTTACTCCCTCATCGTCGCCGGGCTTGTGGCCCGACTTTCTAGGCTACGCCAAGCCCACCCGTCGGCGGACCGCGCAAAACACTCACCCGGTGCGCTGAGGGCCAGAGTGCTCACCCGGTGCGCTGAGGGCCAGAGTGCCCAGCCGACGTGCCTAGGCTCTGAGCGTGGCGCTCTCCCTCGGCATCGACCTCGCGTGGGGCCTCGGCGCGACCAAGCCGCCCAACGAGACCGGGCTGTGTGCGCTCGACGCGAGCGGACGCATCCTCGACGCCGGGTGGGCGCGCGGGCCGGCGGCGGTCGACGAGTGGGTCGGGGCGATGCTCGCCGAGTACCGGCCGAGCACGGGCGAGCCCCACAGCAGGGTTGAGCCCGACAGCACCGTCGTCATCGCGATCGACGCGCCCCTCATCGTGCCGAACGCGAGCGGAATGCGCGAGTGCGAACGCGAGGTCGCGCGCGGGTACGGACGCTGGAAGGTCGGCGCGAACGCCAGCAACCAGGCGCTCGCCAGCAAGGCGGGCGAGGTGCTGCTCGAGCTCCTCGAGCGGCGCGGGGTCGCGTACACCGACGGCACGGCGCCCGTCGCACCGGGCGGCGCGGTCGCCTTCGAGTGCTACCCGTACACGACCCTTGTCGGCTGCCCTGAGTTCGGCTTCGACGTCGAACGCCCGCGGTACAAGCGCCTGAACACGACAATTCCCGGCGCCGAGGCCCGCGCGCGCCGCGCCGCCGCGACCGACGACCTCATCCACCGCACCGCGCACCTGCGCGCCGCCGACCCGCCCCTCGATCTCGCGAGCCACCCCGCCACCGCAGAGCTCGCCACCACGCCGACGCCCGTTCGCGGCGAGGCTGCCCGCAAGCACCGCGAAGACCTGCTCGACGCCGCCCTCTGCGCGTGGACGGCCGCCCTCTGGCACCGCCACGGCGCCACCCGCACGCAGTCGCTTGGCACCCGCGACCCCGCCACCATCGACGTGGATGCCCGCGGTCGCGTCGCCGCCATCGTCGCGCCCTATCGAGGCGCCCAATTCCGCGGCGACGCGCCAGCAGCCCGCCACCCCGATCGGGGGATCGGCGAAAACTGAGGAATGCAATATCGTTCAGCCCATGACCGATCAGCAGCCCCCGAACACCCCCGGCGACGGCACCCCGTCAGACCCGCCG
>DASSWY010000299.1:0-2366 GCA_035704325.1 Microcella sp.
GCCACGGCGATCAGCACGGCGGTCAGCAGGCCGGTCGTCGCGGTGGCGCTCCACGAGGTGGGCAGCCGAACGGCGGCGGCGACGAGCCACGGCATCGTGAGGTGCGCGATGACGGCCGACAGGCGCGCCTCCGTGAGCCCCACGACGAGCGCGGGGGCGATGGCCCAGAGCACGGCGGCTGCGGCGGCGGGGCCGGGGCGCGTTACGAGGGGCGCGATCGCCCACCAGGCACCGAGCGCGGCGAGGGGAAGCGCCGCGGCCCACAGCACGACGAGCGCGAGCGACGGCTGCCAGGCGGTGAGCGCGCCGAGGGCGGCAAAAACGAATGATGCGGGGTCGGCGGCCCCCTCGGTGGTGACGCGCACGGCGTCGGCCAGGGCGCCGAGATCCGCAGCGATGGGGGCGAGGGTGCCGCCGCCGAGCGCCTGCGCAGCCAGCAGAGGCGCGGTCGCGGCAACCCCGACGAGGGCGGCTCCCACGACCGCGGCGAGCCCGCCCGGGGCAAAGTCGGGGCGATCAATGCGGTTCTGCTCTGCCGCACCGCGCCGCGCGTCGCGCGCGATGGCGGCGCGTCGGCGCACATCTCGCTGGTCGATGCGCAGCGGTTCGATCGCGGCCCAGCCCACCTGTCGTGCGCGCGCCAGTCGGCGCCGCGCGCGGGGCACCGCGGCGCCCGAGAACGCGACGGTGAGGGCAGCCATCAGCTCACCCAGCACGAGGGTGGGGCGCTTGGTGAGCAGGTGCCCCACGCCGCGCACCATCGCCAGGGGTACGAGGCTCAGCCAGTGCAGCGGCACCGCGGCGAGCGGCGCGTACACCAGCCGGCGGTGCAGCTGCGCGGTGCGGCGCCAGCGTGCGAGCGTGCGCGGTCGCACCCGCACGCGCCTGCCTGGCCTGCTGAACTCGGCTGTCGTCTCGTGCGCGAAGACGCGCGCGAGCGGAACGCCCACGACCCGGTGCCCCGCCAGCCGAATGCGCACGCACAGGTCGAGGGCCGTGTCGACGTGCGGCAAGGCCGGATCAAAGCCGCCGACATCGCGCCAGACAGTGCGGCGTACCAGGAGGCCCGCCTCGCCGACCGCGAGCACGTCGCTCGTGCGGTCGTGCTGCGCCTGGTCGAGTTCGCGCTCGGCGAGGGCGATAGATGCGCCGGTGCGGGTCAGCGTCTCGCCGAACTCCGCGATCGTCGTCGGATGCGCGGCGTCCATGACCTTCGGGCCGGCCACCGCTACCGAGGGGGCCACTTCGACGGCGGCGAGAAGCCGTTCGAGCGCCCGCAGATCGGGCGCGGTGTCGTGGCGCAGCATCCAGAACCACTCGTCGATGCCGCCGTACGGCGACGACGGTGCCTCTTCGACCGGGAGCTGGTCGGTGCCCGCCATCACGAGGCGCCCGAAGCCGGCGGTCGTCGCGGGGGTCTGGATGTGGTGGGTCGGCGCCGTCTCGGCCAGGCGGGCAGTGACCACTGCGTCGTCGGCCGCGTCGACCACCACGATGCGGTCAGGGCGACGCGACTGGTGGGTGAGAGCCGTCAGCGTCTGCTCGAGCGCGTCGCCGCCACGGCGGACGACGAGAACGGCGGTGACGAGGGGCTGCACGTCAGGAGCCTAGGCGCGATGCGGAAGCGAGGAGGCCGCCACACGCCGCGGCGGTAACCCCGGAAGGATCCTCAGGCGCGGCGACGCAACTTACGGCGTTCGCGCTCGCTGAGCCCGCCCCAGATGCCGAAGCGCTCGTCGTTCTTCAGCGCGTACTCGAGGCACTCGGTGCGCACCTCGCACGAGGTGCAGATCTTCTTCGCGTCGCGCGTCGAGCCGCCCTTCTCAGGGAAGAACGCCTCGGGGTCGGTCTGTGCACACAGGGCGTCGGTTTGCCAGGCGAGTTCGGCGTCGTCGTCGACGCTCGTCGTCTTGCGGACGCCGGGTACTCCGATACGGACAGGATCGACGAACCAGTCGCTCGGAACCGCGTTGCGGTATTCGCTCATTAGTGGTGCTCCCCTCCCCCGTCACGGCCCCCGGTGCGGCGGGATGCCCTAATTACACTCGTGTCATTCCCTCGCGTCAAGTCGCGCATCGTAAAAGGGTCAAGCGCGTATCGAGGGTTGCGACGCGCCGCGATTCGTGCTGGGGTGCGCGTCAGAGCGCGGCCCGGCGTGCGGCCCACGCCGAGGCGACCATCTCGTCGAGCGTGTGGCGCATCCGCCAGTCGAGGTCGCGGGCCGCGAGCTCGCCGCTGGCGACGATGCGCGCGGGGTCGCCGGGGCGGCGCGGAGCCACCTCGGGGTCGAAGGCGATGCCGGTGACGCGCGCCATCGCATCCATGATCTGGCGTACCGAGACGCCGTCGCCGGAGCCGAGGTTGTA
>DASSWY010000325.1:0-9400 GCA_035704325.1 Microcella sp.
GATGACGTGCGTGCGCACGCCCATGGAGGCGAGCAGCGCGGCGGCGGACGAGCCCGCGGGGCCGCTGCCCACGATGAGCACGTCGGTCTCGATGCGAATGTCGGTCATGGCGGGGGTGTGCCTTCCTCGGTGGTGGGAAACGGTTAGTCGCGGGTGGCGGGTGCCAGCACGATGTCGAAGTGGGCAGACGACCAGGGCTCGTCGACCGTGCGGCCAGGCGCGTCGCCCGCCTCGTGCTGCTCGAACGGAACGATGAGGCTCTCTTTCACGCCGAAGACTGCGTCTTTGTCGAGCCACTCGTCGCCCGCGACGAAGATGTGGGTGATCAGGGTTTCGCAGTCGTCGGCCGACACCATGAAATGGATGTGCGCGGGGCGCATCACGGACCGCCTGCTGGCTGCCAGGAGGTCGCCGACGGGGCCGTCGTGCGGAATCGGGTACGGCGCCGGTTGCACCGTCCAGAAGTCGTAGTTGCCGTCGTCGTCGGTGAACAGGTGCGCGCGCGCCTGCGTCAGGTCGCCCTCGTACTGCACGTCGTAGAAGCCGTCTTCGTCAGCGCCCCACACTTCGACGCGCGCGCCCGCGATCGGGGTGCCGTCGGTGCGGGTTACGCGGCCGGCGACGTGGCAGGGCTTGCCGGCGACGCCGACCCCCATGTCGCCGCCGATCGGAATCTCGGGGCTGTTCTCGACGAAGAACGGGCCGAACACCGTCGATTCGGTCGCCTCTTTGTCAGCCGCCGCGTTCATGCCGACCGTCAACATCGACAGCCCGAGCACGTCGCTCAGCAGGATGAACTCTTGCCGGCGGTCGTCGGTGATGTGGCCGGCGCGCGTCAGAAAGCCGATCGCGGCATCCCATTCGGCGCTGGTGAGGCGCACCTCGCGCGCGAAGGCGTGCAGGTGGCGGGTGAGCGACTGCATGACGTCGCGAAGGCGTTCGTCGGGCGTGTTCGCGAACGACGCGACCACCTGCTCGGTGACGAGTTGCTCACGCTCGGCGCGCAGATTCGCCTCGGTCGGCTCAGCCATGTGTCCACCTCTCTGTGGCGCCGAATGCGCTCTCAGGAGGGCGACATCGACGTCTGACTGCTTTGCGAACATTCGTTCGCATTGCGATACCGGGTCAGAATGCCAGATCGAGCCTGAGTTTTCCACCAGCGCCTCGAAGGTATGCGGCGACGCGGTGTACAGTCGCGCATAGCGCACAGATGTTCGCATCGCGACGCGTGGCGCTCCGATCGAAGTGGAGACCCCCATGGATTTCGTCTACGAATCACTTCCCTCACGCGTCGTCTTCGGCGCCGGATCCTCGCGCACGCGCCTCGCCGATGAGGTTGCCGCGCTCGGGCTTTCGCGAGTCATGCTGATCGCCGCCGAGGCCGAGACCGCCCTGGCCGAGCAGTTGAGCGCGTCATTCGCCGACCGCATCGTCGTGCGCTTTACCAACGTGCGCCCGCACGTGCCCGACACCATCGCCGCCGAGGCGCGCGAGGTCGCCGCCGCGAACGATGTCGACGGGCTGGTGTCGATTGGCGGCGGCTCGACGACGGGCACCGCGAAGATCGTTGCGCTGACCACGGGCCTGCCGATTCTCGCCGTGCCGACCACCTACGCGGGCAGCGAGATGACGCCCGTGTGGGGCATGACGACCGCCGCGCGCAAAGAGACCGGCATCGACCGCCGCGTGCTGCCGCGCACCGTCGTCTACGACCCCGAGCTGGTGGCCACGCTGCCGACGGGCCTCGCGGTCGCGTCGGGCCTCAACGCCATGGCGCACTGCGTCGAGGCCTACTGGACCCCGAAATCGAACCCGCTCATCGCCGCGATCGCCACCGAGGGCGTGCGCGCGCTCGGCGAGGGCCTGCGCGGCGTGACGTCCGAGAACGCTGAGCACGCCCGCGAGCGTCTGCTCTACGGCGCGTTCCTCGCCGGCTCGTCGTTCGCCGCCGCCGGCAGCGGCCTGCACCACAAGATCTGCCACGCGCTCGGCGGAGCCTTCGACCTGCCCCACGCCGAAACTCACGCCGTGGTCTTGCCGCACGTGCTCGCCTTCAACGAACCCGCGGTTCTCGACGCGGCGGCCGCCATGGCGAACGCGCTCGGCGGCGAGAGCGCGAGCGCGGGTCTCGCGGCGCTCTACGCCGAGATCGGCGCGCCGAAAACCCTCGCCCAGCTCGGGCTCACCCGCGAGCAGCTCGCCGAGGCGATCGACATCGTCGCGGCAAAACTGCCGATCGAGAACCCCCGCCCCGTTGACCGGGATGCGGTGGCCGAGATTCTGACGGCGGCCTTCGGCGACTAACGGGGGCCCGCCCCGTCATGCCACGGATGCCCGACTAGCGTCGCGCCCGCAGGTCGCGTTCGATGTCGGCCGCGACCCGCTGAATGCGCTCGAGGAACCGCGTCTCGAGTTCGTCGATCTCGACGCGGCTGGAGTGCGCGGACGCGTTGACGGTCGCGACAACCTCGCCGCGCGCATCCCGAATGGGAACCGCGACCGAGCGCACGCCGATTTCGAGTTCTTGATCGACGATCGACCAGCCCTGCTCGCGCACGCGGTCGATCTCGTCGCGCAGCGCCGCGCGGCTCGTGATCGTGGTCGGGGTGCGCTTCTCGATGGTCGCGGTGGCGAGAAAGCGGTCGAGCTCGTCGTCGCTCATGGCGGCGAGCATGACGCGGCCCATCGAGGTGAGCACGGCCGGCAGTCGGGTGCCGACGGCGAGGTTGATCGACATAATGCGCGTGGTCGAGACGCGGGCGATATAGACGACGCTGTCGCCGTCGAGCACGCTGGCGCTGCACGACTCGTGCAGTTCGTCGGCGGCGAGGCTCAGGTGCTCGCTGGCGATGTCGGCGAGCGAGAGCGACGAGAGGTAGGCGTAGCCGAGCTGCAGCACGGCGGGGCGCAGGCTGAACTGGCCGCCGTCGTTGGCGACGTAGCCGAGGTGCTGCAGCGTGATGAGGAAGCGGCGGGCGGCCGCGCGGGTGAGGCCGGTGTGGCGGGCCACCTCTGACAGGGTCATGCGGGGCTGCTCGGCCGAGAACGCGCGAATCACCTCGAGCCCGCGCTCGAGCGACTGCACGAACTCGGTGGGGCGGTCGTGAGCTGTGACGTCGGTCATGCGGGGCCTCGTTCTGGGGGTCACCGGCGGGAGCGGATGGCGTGTACGGCGAATGCATGAAATGTACGCCATGCGAACTTCAGTGTTGGTGCAACATGCACACGTGTCAAGAGTGGGGTGACTTGACACGTCGCTCCATGCGCATGCATTGTTCTCTATACGCACAGTGTTGCGTGATCCGAACAATGGCGTTGAGGAGAGGCAATGAGCACACCCCTGTTTTCTGCGCGCGGAGGTCGGCGTCGCCGTCTCCTCGCCCCCCTGGGCATCGCCGCATCGAGCGCACTGCTGCTCGCGGCCTGCTCGGCACCCACGCTCGGCGGCGCTGACGGCGACACGGGCGGCGATACCGGAGGCGACTCCGGCGGCACCGAGACCCTGACCATCGGCTACGTCACCCCGCAGACGGGCCCGCTCGCCGCCTTCGGCGAGGCCGACAGCTTCGTGCTTGACCAGGTGCGCGCCTACTTCGACGAGAACGGCGTGACCGACGCATCCGGCACCAGCTACGACGTCGAGATCGTCGTGAAAGACACGCAGAGCGACCCGGCGCGCGCCGCCGACGTCGCCGCCGAGCTGATCCTCGAAGACGGCGCCGACATGATCCTCGTGTCGTCGACCCCCGAGACGACGAACCCCGTCTCCGACCAGTGCGAGGCGAACGGCGTGGTCTGCATCTCGACCGTCGCCCCCTGGCAGGCCTGGTACTTCGGCCGCGGCGCCACCCCGGAAGACGGCTTCGACTGGACGTACCACTTCTTCTGGGGCCTCGGCGAGATCGCCAGCGTCTACAGCGAGATGTGGGCGGCGGTGCCCGACGGCGGCACGGTCGCGCAGCTGCTGCCGAACGACGCCGACGGCAACGCCTGGGCCGACCCGGCGACCGGCTTCGGGCCCGTGATCGAGGCCGGTGGGCTCACTCCGCTCAACCCGGGCGCGTACCCGAACGGGCAGGCCGACTTCTCAGCGCAGATCACGGCGTACCGCGAGGCTGACGCGAACATCCTCATGGGCATCCCGATTCCGCCCGACTTCACCACCTTCTGGCAGCAGGCGATTCAGCAGGGCTACCAGCCGCAGATGGCCACCATCGCGAAGGCACTGCTGTTCCCCTCGTCGGTCGAGGCGCTCGGCGCCGACGGCGAGAACATCGCCACCGAGGTGTGGTGGAGCCCGTCGCACCCGTTCTCGAGCTCGTTGACCGAGCAGAGCGCCGAGGAACTGGCGGCCGACTTCGAGGAGACCACCGGCCAGCAGTGGACGCAGCCGCTCGGCTTCGCCCACGCGCTGTTCGAGGTCGCCGTGGCGACGATCAGCGCGTCGCCCAGCGCCGACGCGGCCGACCTGCGCGACGCGCTCGCGGGCCTCTCGACCGAGACGGTTGCCGGCCCGGTCGACTTCACCTCGGGCCCGGTCGCGAACGTGTCGGTGACCCCGCTCGTGGGTGGCCAGTGGCGCTCAAACGGTGAGGGCGGCTACGACCTCATCATCGTCGCCAACGCCGACAACCCGAGTATCCCCAAGGGTGGCGAGATCGAACTGATCGACTGGACTGGTCGGTGAGTTCAGCCGCACCGCTCTTCGAGGCGAGGGGCGTGTCGAAGAAGTTCGGCACCCTCTCGGTTCTCTCCGGCCTCGACATGCGTGTCGAGGCCGGGGAGGCCCTCGGCATCATCGGGCCGAACGGAGCGGGAAAGTCGACGCTGCTGGCCGTGATGAGCGGTGCGGAACGCGCCACGGAGGGGCAGATCTTCTTCGCCGGCGACGACATCACGAACAGGCGCGCTGAGTGGCGCGCCCGCCACGGCATCGCCGTGAGCTACCAGATTCCTCGCCCCTTCGCGGGCATGTCGGTCTTTGAGAACGTGCTCGTCTCGGCCACTTTCGGCGGGGGCGGCCGCGGCCAGGCTGCCCAGCGCCAGGCGGTCGAAGCACTCGTCATGACGGGCCTCGCCGACAGCGCCAACGTTGCCGCCGGCTCGCTGCGACTGCTCGACCGCAAGCGGCTCGAGGTCGCCCGCGCACTCGCCGCAAACCCACGGCTACTGCTGCTCGATGAGATCGCGGGCGGCCTGACCGAGGCGGAGGTTCCGGAACTCGTTGAGCTGGTTCGGCAGGTTCTGGATGCGGGGGTCACCGTGGTCTGGATCGAGCACGTCGTGCACGCCCTCACCGCCGTCGCCACCCGCATGATGTGCCTGACCTACGGCGAGATTCTCGCCGAGGGCACCCCCGCCGAGGTGCTCGACGACCCGAAGGTGAAGGCCGTGTACCTCGGCATCGACCCCGACGAGGAGGACGCCGCGTGAGCACGCCCACTCCGAACCCCGCGGCGGCGCACCCCGCGCCGCCGGCCTCCGACGGCAAGCCGATCGTGCTCGAGATCGAGAACCTCTCGGCCGCCTACGGCCAGCTGCCCGCCCTGCGCGGCATCTCGCTGAAGCTCGAGGAGGGCGAGACGCTCGCCGTCATCGGCGCGAACGGCGCCGGCAAGTCAACGCTGCTGAAGACGCTCGCGGGGCAGATGGCGCCGACGAGCGGGCGCATCCTTCACCGGGGTCGCGACATCACGACGCTGCCCGCGCACAAGCGGGCCCGCGACGGCATCATCCTCGTGCCGGAGGGCCGGCGCCTCTTCGGCTCGCTCACCGTCGAAGAGAACCTGCTCGTCGGCGCGTCCACCAAGCGCACAGGCCAGTGGAACCTCGAGAGCGTCTACGAGCTCATGCCGCTCGTCGCCGAACGCCGTAAGCGCTCGGCCGCCGATCTCTCGGGCGGCGAGCGCCAGGCCACCGCGATCGCCCGCGCCCTCATGTCGAACCCCGACGTGCTGCTGCTCGACGAGGTGAGCCTCGGCCTCGCACCCGCCGTCATCGGCCAGCTCTACGCGAGTCTGCCGACGATTCAGCAGACGGGCACCTCGATCCTCGTGGTCGAGCAAGACGTGCGCCAGGCCCTCGCCGTGAGCGACGAAGTGCACTGCCTGCTGCAGGGCGCGACCTCGCTCGCCGGCAGCGGCTTCACGATGGAACAGATCTCGACCGCCTACTTCGGCGTCGGCGTCTCGGAGGTCACATTCACCGGCACGGTGCGCACCTCAGACGGCGACGAGCTCGAAAAAGCCCTGCGAGGAGAGTCATGAACCTGCTCGATGCGGTCGTCCAGGGCCTGCTGCTCGGCGGCCAGTACGCGCTGTTTGCCGCGGGCCTCTCGCTCATGTTCGGCGTGATGCGACTGGTGAACCTCGCCCACGGCGACTTCGCGGTCGTCGCCGGTTACGGCACGATCATCGTCGTCAATGTGCTCGTGGTGAACCCGCTGGTCGCCCTGCTGATTGTGGCGCCCGCCGTCGCGGTGCTCGGCTGGGTGCTGCAACGGTTCTTGCTGCAGCGCACCCTCGAAGAGTCGCCGCTGCCCTCGCTACTCGTGACCTTCGGCTTGTCGATCATCATCCAGAACCTGCTGCTCGTGACACAGTCGGCGAACGATCAGCGCCTCACGCTCGGCGCGCTCGACACGGCCCGCCTCGAGCTGCCGTTCGGCATTCGGGTCGGCGTGCTGCCGCTCGCGATCTTCGTCACCGCGGTCGTGCTGCTGCTCGCGGTGTCACTGTTCATTCAGCGCACCCCGTATGGCCGCCTCGTGCGCGCTGTCAGCGACGACGCCCCGACCGTGGCGCTTTCCGGCGTCGACCCGCGCACCGTCTACGCGACCGCCGCCGCGATCGCCTTCGGCCTGGTCGCGATCGCCGGTGTTACGACGGGCATCACGAGTTCGTTCAACCCCTTCTCGGGCTCGCTACTGCTGATCTTCGCGTTCCAGGCGGTCATCATCGGCGGCCTCGGCAACCTCTGGGGCACCCTGCTCGGCGCGATGATCTTGGCGCTCGCGCAGACGATCGGTGGCGCCTTCTTCCCCGCCCAGCAGGTGCTGATCGGCCACCTCGTCTTCCTGATCTTCCTCGCCGTCCGCCCGCAGGGCCTGTTCGCCGGAGCGAAATCGTGACCACCGCATCCCCGCTGACCCGCCTCGCCGCCGACGCCGGCCAGTTCCGCGTGCGGCGCTGGTCGCGGTCGTCGATGATCGGCTCGAGCGGCTTCGGCGTGCTGATTCTCGTCATGGCGGCGCTGCCGTACTACGTCGACCTCGCGAGCATCCAGAAGCTGACGAGCCTGTTGATTCTGATCGTGCTCGCGTCGACCTGGAATCTGCTCGCCGGCTACGGCGGGATGCTCTCGATCGGTCAGCAGGCATACATCGGTATCGGGGCCTACGGTCTCGTTTTGCTCGCCGACCTGGTCGGCATCAACCCGTTCCTTGCGGTGCCCGTCGCGGCGGTGCTCGCAGCGGTCATCTCGCTGCCGATTTCGTTCCTCGCCTTCCGGCTCGCGGGTGGCTACTTCGCCATCGGCACGTGGGTGATCGCCGAGGTGCTGCGCCTGACCGTGTCGCAGGTGCCGCAGCTGGGCGCCGGCTCGGGCATCTCGCTGGGTGCGCTCGGCGACCTCGACCGCATCATCCGCATCGCCAGCGTCTACTGGTGGGCGCTCGCGGTGACGGTCGTGATTCTGGTGGCGAGCATCCTGTTCGCCCGCTCGCGGCGCGGCCTCGCGCTGACCGCGGTGCGCGACGACGAGCGCGCCGCCTCGACGTCGGGCGTCGACGTGCAGGCCTCGAAGCGCATCGTCTTCGTCGCGGCGGCCGCGGGCGCGGGGGCTGCCGGCGCCCTGCTCGCCCTGTCGACGCTGCGCGTGCAGCCGAACGCGGTGTTCAGCGTCGAGTGGAGCGCGTTCATGATCTTCATCGTGCTCATCGGCGGGCTCGGCACGCTCGAGGGCCCGATCATCGGAGCGATCGTGTTCTTCCTGCTGCGCGAGTCGCTCGCCGACTTCGGCTCGACCTATCTGATCGTGCTCGGCGTGCTGGGCGTGCTGACGGTGCTCTTCGCCCGCCGCGGCATCTGGGGGCTGGTGACCGCCCGCTGGCCGATAAGCCTGTTCCCGGTGGGGTACGAACTCACGCCGGCGAGCCGGCCGCGCGGGTCGTAGAACCGCGCCCGCCCAGCCCCACCCACCCCGGGTCGGTGTGGCACGATGGCGTATGTGACCTCTCGCCCGCCCGTGCCGTCACGCCTGAACAACTTCGACGTTCTACGCCTCGGGGCGGCCCTGCTGGTCGTCGGCACGCACTCGTTCGCCGTCGTCGCTCAGCCCGAACCAGCGTCGATTCTCGATGCCTCGCGGGGCACCTGGGGTCACTTCGGGGTGCTGATCTTCTTCTCGATCAGCGGCTACCTCATCGCCCAGAGCTGGCAGCGCGATCCTTTGGCGGGTCGGTACATGCTGAAGCGGGCGAGCCGCATCTTTCCGGCCCTCGCCGTCATGACCGTGATCACGGCCGCCGTCTTCGGCCCGCTGACCACCGACGTCACGCTGCGCGAGTACGTGGCAAGCCCCAACACGTGGCTGTACCCGATCGTGAAGACGGCCCTGTTCGTTCCGGGCAACGTCGACCCGCCGGGCATCTTCCACGCCGTGCCGTACGACGGCGTGAACCCCTCGCTGTGGACACTGCCGGTCGAGTTCACCTGCTACACGGTGTTGATGATCGTGCTGCTCACGAGGGTGCCCCCGCTCGTGGCAACGATCGCGCTGACCGTGGGCGCCACCGCGCTCAGCGAGCCGGCCCTCTGGGCGGCCACGCCGCTCGCCGGGCTGACCGCCAACGCGCTCTTCTCGCAGTCGATCCTCGTCATGGCCACGTTTTTTGGGGGCGCCGCGCTCTACCTGGCCCGCGCGCGCATCCCGCTGCATGCCGGGGTCGCGGCACTCGCCCTGATCGCGCTGGTGCTGGTGGGCTTCACACCGTGGGGCGGGCTCGCCGTGCCATTTCTGATGCCCTACGTCGTGCTGAGCGCCGCGCTGGCGCTGCCCGTGCTGCCGCTTGGCCGCCTGCGCGGCTGGGACCTCTCGTACGCCGTGTACCTCTACGGCTTCCCCGTGCAGCAGTACGTCGTGCACCTGACGCAGACCGACTCGGCGCTCGTCGTGTTCATTCTCGCGACGGTGGCGCTCATCCCGATCGCGGCGCTCAGCTGGCGGTACGTCGAAAAACCCGCCCTCGAGTGGGGCCGGCGGCGGCTTCGTCGCGTGGCGGAAGCGACAGCCTGACGAGAGCGGCGTCGGAACGTGCATGCCGAGTCCAACAGTGCGTGACAGCGTCTCAGTGGTGGAGATGGGGGGAATCGAACCCCCGTCCACTGCTGTGAGCCTGAGC
>DASSWY010000344.1:0-2704 GCA_035704325.1 Microcella sp.
GGCGCGGAAGGCCGCGGCGCGCTCCTTGAGCAGCAGGTAGGTGCGCATGTTCGCCCTCGCGCTCTCCCACACGCCGGTCTCGTCTTCGGTGCGCGAGGGCTTGTAGTCGAAGTGGCGGGGGCCGTCGTAGGCCGATCCGCCATTGGGGCCGCCGTTCTCAAGCAGGTCGACGAGCGAGAACGCGTTGTGCAGGTCGCCGTGACCGAAGACGAGGTCTTGGTCGTATTTGATGCCGCGCTGGCCGTTCAGGTCGATGTGGAACAGCTTGCCCGCCTCAAGCGCCTGCGCGATGCCGGCCGTGAAGTTGAGGCCCGCCATCTGCTCGTGCCCGACCTCGGGGTTGAGGCCGACTAGTTCGGGGTGCTCAAGCGTCTCGATGAACGCCATCGCGTGGCCGAGCGTCGGCAGCAGGATGTCGCCGCGGGGCTCGTTCGGCTTCGGCTCGATGGCGAACTTGATGCCGTAGCCGTGGTCGGTCACGTACTGCGTGAGGATGTTAACGGCCTCGCGGTAGCGCTCAATCGCGGCGCCGACGTTCTTCGCGCTGTCGTACTCGGCGCCCTCGCGGCCACCCCACATGACGAAGGTGTGCGCCCCGAGTTCAGCGGCGAGATCGAGGTTGCGCAGCACCTTGCGCAGCGCGAAGCGACGCACGGCGCGGTCGTTGGAGGTGAAGCCGCCGTCTTTGAAGACGGGCGCGCTGAACAGGTTGGTGGTGATCATGGGCACCTGGATGCCCGTATCGGCTTTCGCCTGGATCAGGCGGTCGATCTGCTTACGCCGGTCGGCGTCGGACGAGCCGAACGCGAACAGGTCGTCGTCGTGCAGCGTGAGACCGTAGGCGCCGAGTTCGGCGAGCTTTTCGGCCACGTGCACGACATCGAGCGGCGCGCGGGTGGGGCCGCCGAAGGGGTCGGCACCGTTGTAGCCGACGGTCCAGAGGCCGAAGGTGAACTTGTCTGCGGGGGTGGGCGTCGGGGCCATGGTGGCGTTGTCCTCCAGAGCGCGGGCGCGTCGCTGCGACACCGCGGATGTATTTGTTGGTTGACACAACGTATCACGTGCGCGACGATTGCCGCCAGACTGGAACCCATGACCCCGAGAAGGCCGACCCCCATGGATGCCGGAGCCCTCCGCCGCCGCAACCTGTCGGCCGTGCTCGAACTCGTGCACCGGCACGGCGGGGTCACCCGCGCCGACCTCACCCGCGCGCTCGGCCTCAACCGCTCGACCATCGGCGACCTCGTCGCGGTGCTCGCCGAACACGGCTGGGTCGACGAACGCGACGACGCCCCGCGCTCGGGCGTCGGCCGGCCCAGCCCCCGCGTCGCCCCGAGCGACACCCGGGTCGTCGCCGCCGTGAACCCCGAACTCGACGTGATCGACGTCGCCCTCGTCTCGCTCGGCGGGCAGATCGTCGCCCGCCGCCGCGTGGCCCTCGACCACGTGCCGAGCGTCGCCGAGACGGTCGAGCTGACCGCGCAGACCGTGCGTGAGCTCGCCGCCGAGACGCCGGGCATCGAGGTGCGCGCCGTCGGCGTCGCCGTGCCGGGCCTCGTGCGCCGCCGCGACGGCCAGGTGCGCCTCGCCCCGCACCTCGGCTGGCGCGAAGAACCCCTCGCCGGCCCGCTCGCCGACGCGCTCGGCATGCCGGTCAGCGCGGCCAACGACGCCCACCTCGGCTGCCGTGCCGAGCAGACCTTCGGCGCGGGCGTCGGAGCCGGCACCATGCTGTACCTCAACGGCGGCCCCAGCGGCATCGGTGGCGGACTCGTCGTCGACGGCCGCCCCATGGACGGCGCCGCGGGCTACGCCGGCGAACTCGGCCACCTCGGGCTCGATCCCGCTGGCCCGCTGTGCGCGTGTGGCGCGCGCGGCTGCCTCGAAGCGCTGGCGCCTCGTGACGCGCTCGTTGCGGCGGTCGGCCTCGAGCATCCTGATGACGACGCCCTCGAAGAGGCGCTCGTCGCGGCGGTCGCCGCGGAAGACGACGACGGCGCGGCCCGCACCGAGGTTGCCCGGCAACTGCGCTGGCTCGCGGTCGCCCTGCGCGGTGCCGTCAACTTCGTGAACCCCGACCGCGTCGTGCTCGGCGGCCACCTCGCCGCGCTCTGGCGGTGCGCCGACGACGCGCAGCGCGCATCCCTGATTGCGGATGCTCTGCCCGCGTCGGCCGCGGAGGTCACGATCGAGCCGGCCGCCCTCGGCGCGCAGCGCCTCGTCATCGGGGCCGCCGAGCTCGCGTGGGACGCCCTGATCGCCGACCCGATCGACGCGCTGACAAGCCCCGCACTCGCCGAAGCGTAACTTTCGGGAGTAGTGTTCGAAACATGTCGAACACGGCCTCCGCCACCGGCCCCCGCGTCACGCTCTCCGACGTCGCGAGCGAGGCCGGCGTCTCGCTCGCAACCATCTCGAAAGTGCTGAACGGGCGGCCCGATGTGTCGGCCGCAACCCGCGCCCGCATCGAAGAGTTGCTCGCCCTCCACGGCTACCAGCGCCGCACCGGCGCGACGACGACCAAGGCCGAACTCATCGAACTCGTCTTCCACGAGCTCGACCGCATCTGGTCGATGGAACTCATCGACGGCGTCGAGTCGGTCGCGAAAGAGCAGGGCCTGAGCGTCGTGCTCACGGTGACGGGCGACCGGCACTCCCCCGGCAGCGAGTGGCTCGAGGGCGTTCTGCGCCGCCGCCCCGCCGG
>DASSWY010000347.1:0-10545 GCA_035704325.1 Microcella sp.
TGAGACCGTCGTGACAGCGCACTGCGTCGCGCCGCTATTTCTTCCGTGGAGCCCCATGCTTTTTCGCGCCGCCCGCCTGCGCCTCGCCGCGATCGCCGCCGTCGGCATCGTCGCCGTGGTGGCCGGATGCACGGCCCCACCTACCGGCGCATCGAGCGCTCCTGAGGTGGCCGGGCCCCGCCCGCCGCTCGCCGAGATTGCGCTGCTCGACAACCCGCGAACCGACGGCGCCGAGGCGACCGCCCTGATCGCGGATGCGGCCATCACCCCAATCACGGAGGACCCCGCCCAGACACTCCCCGTCACCGTCACCTCGCGCGACCTCGACGGCGACCGCGAGGTCACGGTCGAGGCCACCGACCGCGTGCTCGCGCTCGACATTGCGGGCTCGATCGCGGCGACCACGTGGGCGCTCGGCTTCGGCGACCGGCTCGTCGGCCGCGACGTGTTGACGACCTTCCCCGGCACCGACGAGCTTCCGCTTATCACCAGCTCGGGGCACGCCGTCTCGAGCGAGGCGATCCTCGCGCTGCGCCCCGAGCTCATCATCACCGACGGCACGGTCGGTCCGACTGACGTGCTCGTCCAACTCCGCGAAGCCGGAATCACCGTCGTGTACGTCGACGTCGAACCGGGGCTCGATGCGCCGGCGCAGCTCGCGCGCGACGTTGCCGCCGTGTTTGGTGCCACCGAGGCGGGCGAGCTGCTCGCCACCGCGCTCGACGCTGAGCTCGACGCCGCGGTGGCCGAGGTCGCCGCGATCGCGCCGAGCGCGCCCGACGAGCGCGTGCGCATCCTGTTTTTGTATCTGCGCGGCGCGAGCGGCGTCTACTACCTCTTCGGCGAGGAGTCGGGAGCCGACGAGCTGATTGAGGCGCTCGGTGGGGTCGATGTCGCCGGTGAGATCGGGTGGACGGGGCTGCGCCCCATGACCGACGAGGCGCTGATCGCCGCGAACCCCGACCTGATTCTCGTCATGTCGTCGGGGCTCGAGAGCGTCGGCGGCGTCGACGGGCTGCTCGCCGAGAAGCCCGCGATCGCGCTGACGGAAGCGGGGCAGAACCGGCGCTTTGTCGACCTGGCCGACGGCGAGGTGTTGAGCTTCGGGCCGCGCACGCCGCTCGTGATCGACGCGCTGGCTCGGGCGATCTACGGGGCCGACTGAGCAGACGTCGTATCGGCGCCTCGGCGTGGCCGCGTGGCGACGCCCGCGATGACGCCGACCAGCGCGAGGAACCCGGTGCCTGCGAGCGCGATGATGGCCGCCGGGTCGAGCCCGGCCCGGTCGACGCCGGGAGCCACGGCGCAGTCATCGGCGAGCGCGTACCGCACGTCGACCGCGTCGAACGGCTCGCCCGCGGGGTACGTGCCGAAGGCGTCAGCGCCCTCCTCGGTCAGCGTCGCGGGGATGCCCGTGACGGTGACGTGCCCCGACTCCCGCATTGCCGCCTCCGCCGCCGCTAGCTCGAGCTCGACGAAGCGCACGTCAAACGCCTCGACCTCCTCGAAGTCTTGGCGCGTGCCCGTCACATCGGCGACGAGGCTCGCGTTGCCTGGGCCCGTCACGACGATGCGAGGGTTGGCGATCAGCGTGTCGAGCACGCCATCGTGCCCCGTGAAACGCATCGCACCCGCGAACGCGATCTCGGCCTCGCCGCTCGCCTCCTCGGCCGTGCCCGCGCCGCCGGCGAAGGTGAAGACGGGGGTCTCGTAGCTCGCGCCATCGAGCGCCTCCCACTCGCCGTTCGCGATCGAGCCGCTGATGTACGCCCGGAACGACTCTTTGAAGCCCCACACGAGCTCCGCGTCGGTGATCGCGCAGGCGCCTGGCGCGTCGCCGGGCGCACCGGCCGCCGCGGCCAATGCGGCCGACGCGACGGGCGCACTACCCATCGCTCCCCCGGCGACAAGCGCGGCCGCGACGACAGCGGCCGACGCGCGCCCGCGCATCCTCATCGACCGGCCCGCCGCACCATCGTGACGTGCGGAATCCCGGCCTCCATGTACTCCTCGCCCACCGGCTCGAAGCCGGCGCGGGCGTACAGCGGCTGAATGTAGCTCTGCGAGTGCAGGGCGAGCGGCTCGTCGCCGAATTGGGCGATCACGTGCTCGACGAGACGCAGCGCGAGCCCGCGGCCACGCGCATCCGCTCGCGTGACGACGCGACCGATCAGGCGGCGGGCGCCGCCGTTCGACGGCTCCGGATGCGCGTCCTCGATCACGCGCAGGTAGCTGACGACGCCGCGATCGTCGCGCAGCCAGACATGTTGCGTGGTCGGCTCACGGTCGCGCTCATCGAGTTCGGCCTCATCAATCTGCTGCTCGAGGTAGAAGACCTCGGTGCGCAGGGAAGCGATCTCGAAGAACTCGTCGGCCGAAATATGACTCCATGTTTTCTGTTCGATGGAAGGTTCCGGCACGACCCCGAGTTTAATGGGGTGATACCTGGCGCCCCACGGCGCGAGGGGGAAGGTACCCATGAGCGACCAGAGCACCCGCAAGTACGCCGTCGAGAAGACCGAAGACGAGTGGCGCGCCGAACTCGGCGAAGAGCGCTACCAGGTGCTGCGGCAGGCCGGCACCGAGCGGGCCTGGACAGGCGAACTGCTCGACGAGAGCCGATCGGGCCTGTACACGTGCGGCGCCTGCAACGCCGAACTGTTCCAGGCCGGCACGAAGTTCGACTCGGGCTGCGGCTGGCCAAGCTTCTACGAGTCGGTGCGCCCCGACGCGGTCGAGCTGATCGAAGACACCTCGCTCGGCATGGTGCGCACCGAGGTGCGCTGCGCGAACTGCGGCTCGCACCTCGGCCACGTGTTCCCCGACGGCTTCGGCACCCCCACCGGTGACCGGTACTGCATGAACTCGCTCGCCCTCAACTTCGCGCCCGAAGAGGGCGAGCAGGCCTAGTCA
Source organism: Microcella sp. (assembly GCA_035704325.1). Lineage (GTDB taxonomy): Bacteria > Actinomycetota > Actinomycetes > Actinomycetales > Microbacteriaceae > Microcella. The sequence goes on from DASSWY010000347.1 coordinate 2,914, forward strand.
CTCACGCGCGGGCGGCCGGCACGAGTCGGTAGCCCGCGCCACGGTGCTCGGCGGGCAGCCGGTCGCCGCGGCCGTGCAGCTTCTCGCGCAACGTTCCCTCGTCATACGCGTCAGGGTAGAGGCCCCGCTCTCGCAGCACCGGCACGACGTGCTCGACCACGTCCGCGAACGTGCCGGGTGTCACGGCGTACGCGAGATTGAACCCGTCGACGTCGGTGTCGGTAACCCAGCGCTCAAGCTCGTCAGCGATCTCGACACCCGAACCGACGATGAGGGGGCCGAGCCCGCCGATGGCGCTGTGCCGGCCGATGTCGCCGACGGTGAACTCCTGCCCGTGTTCGGCGGCGGCCGCAAAGTTCGCCACGACCGACTGAATCGCGTTGCTCGGCACGTTGCCGACCGGCTCATCGAGCGGGAACTGCGACAGGTCAATGCCCATCCACCCCGACATGAACACGAGTGCCCCCTCGGGGTTCGCATACGACAGATAGTCGCGGTACTTCGCCTGCGCCGCCTCCGGCGTCGCGTCGGTGATGATCGTCAGCAGCGTGTAGATGCGCGCGGCGTACCGGTCACGACCGGCCGCCTCCAGCGCATCCCGGATGCGCGTGACGGTTCCGCGCAGCACTTCCTTCGTCGGCGCCGCGACAAAGATGGCTTCGGCGTTGCCCGCCGCGAATGCGACGCCGCGCGGGCTCGCCCCCGCCTGGTAGATGACGGGCGTGCGCTGCGGGCTGGGCTCGGAAATGTGAATGCCCGGCACCGTGAAGTGCGTGCCGTGGTGCCCGATCTCGTGCACCTTCTCGGGGTCGGTGTACACGCCGCGTTCGCGATCGCGCACGACGGCGTCGTCCTCCCATGAGCCCTCCCACAGCTTGTACAGCACCTCGAGGTACTCGTCGGCATGGTCGTAACGGTCATCGTGTTCGCGCTGGTCGTCGTGGCCCATGTTGCGGGCGGCGCTCGGCAGGTAGCCGGTCACGACATTCCAGCCGACGCGGCCCTTCGTCAGGTGATCGAGCGTCGTCATGCGCCGAGCAAAGGGGTACGGATGCTCGTACGCGGTTCCGGCCGTCACCCCGAACCCGAGATGCTCGGTCACCGCCGCCATGGCCGACACCAGCAGAATCGGATCGTTGACCGGCACCTGCGCTCCGTGCCGAATCGCGGCCTCGTTGGTGCCGCCGTACACGTCGTACGTGCCGAGCACGTCGGCGATGAAGATGCCGTCAAACGTGCCGCGCTCAAGAAGCTGGGCGAGCTCGGTCCAGTACGACAGCTCGGTGTAGCGGTGCGACTGGTCGCTCGGGTGACGCCAGAGGCCCGACGACTGGTGGGCCACGCAGTTCATGTCGAACGCGTTGAAGCGAATGCGGCGACGTGCGCCGGTGCTGCCGGGTTCCGGGGTGGAGGCGGTGTTCGTCATGCCGGTCATCGTGCCGTCGGGGCGTCATCGTGCGCATCCCTCATGTCGTTTCGTGACCGCGGGTGTCGTTCTGCGACGTCGGGCGACGCCGCGTGACCTTCCGCGACGGCGCGTGACGCGCATCCTTGAAGAGGTTCCCATCGCGCGCCTACCGTGCCGGGCATGACTGCCGCCACCAGCACCGCCCCGACGTCCGTGCCCGACCGCAGCGAGCCCCTCGCCGTTGTCGGTGTCTCGGGTTCGACGCATGCGCCCTCGCGCACGACCGCGCTCGTCCACCGCATCGTCGACGCCATCGCCGAGCGCACCCCTGCCACGACGCACGTCATCGAAGTCGACACGGTTGGGCCCGCGCTCGCCGCCGCGCGCAGTCGAGACAGGGTGTCCGACGCTGCCGACGAAGCCCTGACACGCATCGAAACCGCCGAGCTGCTGGTCGTCGCCAGCCCCGTGTATCGCGCGTCGTACACGGGGCTGTTCAAGCACGTGTTCGACTTCGTCGATCAACACGCGCTGGCCGGCACCCCCGTACTGCTGGCCGCGACCGGAGGCAGCGACCGGCACGGACTCATGATCGACCACCAGTTGCGGCCACTGTTCAGCTTCTTCCAATCACTGACGTTGCCGCACGGCATCTACGCCGCTGATCGTGACTTCACCGACTACCAGGTGAGCGCGCCCGAACTGATCGAACGCATCGACCGCACGGTGTCTCGCGCCCTTCCGCTCATCGGGCGCGGGGCGCCCGAGGTGCGCTCGGCCTACTTCTGATCGGCGGGCGTGTCGGGCTCGGCTGGGCCGCGGGGACCTGTTTCCCGCTGAGAATGCCCTCGCCGCCAGCCGTCAGACGACGCAACGACAATGCCGAGCGCCGTGAGCACGACGGCGGCGACGGTCTGCGGCGCGAGCGCCGGGCCGAGGGTGGCGACCGAATCGAAGACGATCGCTCCGAGCAGCTGCCCGAGCACGAGGCACATGCCCAGCAGCAGCACGCCGATGCGGCCGACGGTCGCCGCCTGCACCGCGATGAACACGACGCCCACGATGCCGCCCGCGTAGAGGTACAGCTCGCTCGGGGGCGCGGCGGGCAGACCGCTCACGGCGAGGTGCACGGCGGTCACCACAACGAGCCCGGCCGTGCCCACCGTGAAGTTGACGAGGGTCGCGGCGAGCGGCGAGCCGCTCACCTGGCGCACGCGGCCGTTCATCGCCTGCTGGATGCCGATGCCGAGCCCCGCCAGCAGCGGCAGCACAAGGGCCAGCCACGGGATGCTCGCGGCGCCATCGCCGACGACCGCCACGCCGACCGCGACGACCGTCATAGCCGCTCCCGCCAGCCGCGCGGGCGTCGGAGACGTGCGCCGCGCGCCCGCGAAACCCCGAGCATCCGCCAGCATGCCCATCAGGGTCTGGCCCGACACGATCGCGACCGTGAAGACGGCGACGCCGAGAATGCCGGCGACGAGGCCCTGCGACAACACGAAGAAGGCTCCCCCGGCGCCGCCGAGCAGCATCCACCACGGCAACTCGCCCGCGCGCATGGCCGCGGGAATGCGCGCGAGGGCCGCCCGCCCGCGGGCCGTGCCGAGCACGATGAGCAGCAGCACGACCCAGCCCGACGAGAACGACACGAGCGCGGCCGTGAAGCCGTCGTCGAAGCGCAGACCCAGCTCGCCGTTGATACGCGACTGGGTCGCCACCCCGACACCCGCCAGCACGGTCGCGACCACGGCGGCCACAGTGCGCGTGTTGCCCCGCATGCGATCGATCATGCGCATCCTCTCGATGGCTGATCACGCCAGAAGGAAAATGGGGCCGCCTGTGGGAATCGAACCCACGACCTATTCATTACGAGTGAATCGCTCTGCCGACTGAGCTAAGGCGGCGTGCGTCGGGCAAGCCCGGCACGGTGCAGAAGTCTAACCCAAACCGCGCGGCGCTGACGACGCGGCGACGGCTGCTGCGGCGCCGAGGTGCGCTACGCGTTGCACTGCGGGTCGGTCGCTGGAACCTCGCCCGTCAGCAGGTAGCTCTCGACCGCATCGCTCACGCACGGGTCACCCTCGTCGTACGCGATGTGCCCTTCACCGTTGTAGGTCACGAGCACGCCGCTCTCGAGCTGCGACGCGAGTTCGACTGCCCACTCGTAGGGCGTCGCAGGGTCGCCCGTCGTGCCGACGACGAGAATCGGGGCGGCACCCTCGGCCGACACCGGCCCCAGCTCGCCGTCGAACTGGTGCGGCCAGTTCTGACACAGCACATCGCCGATTGGCGACGGCGTTGCGGTGGTCGGCGCGACCTCGAGCAAGCGCTCGTTGTGGGCGGCGAGTACGGCGGGGTCGGTCACCACAGGGTAGTCGAGGCAGTTGATCGCCACGAATGCTTCGAACGAATTGTCGACGTACTCACCGTTTTCCCGTCCGTAGTAGAAGTCGGCGAGAAAGAAGCCCGTCGTGGGGTCGCCCGCGCGCAGTTCGGCAAACATCTGCGAGAGGAAGCTCCACGACTCTTCGTCGTACAGCGCGGTCGCAATCGCGGTGGAGAGCACGGCGCCATCGAACAGCCGCCCGTCGGCGGCGGGCAGCGGCGACTCGTCGAGCCGGTCAACGAGCTGACGCACGAGGCCAGCCGCCTCGTCGACGTCGGCGGGGAACGGGCACTCGCCGAGCGCCGGGCACTCGGCGAGGTACGCCCGCAGCGCCTGTTCAAAGCCGGCCTGCTGGGCGATCACGACATCGAGCACGCCGAGCGACGGGTCGGTTGCCCCGTCGAGCACGAGCCGGCCGACTCGCTCGGGGAAAGCGTCGGCGTAGCGGGCGCCAATCTCGGTGCCGTAGGAGTACCCGAGGTAGTGCAACTGCTCGTCGCCGAGCACCGCGCGCAACAGGTCGAGGTCGCGCACGGTCGAGTCGGTGTCGACGTGGGCGAGCAGCTCACCGGTGTTCTCGACGCAGGCCGCCGCGAAGTCTTCGGCCGCGGCCGTCACCTCGGCGATCCAGCCGTCGGAGCCGACCTCGTTCTCGGGCACCCCGAACAGGAAGGCGTCCATGTCGGCGGCGTCTTCGTAACAGGTCACCGCGCTCGACCGGCCGACCCCGCGCGGATCCCAGCCGACGACGTCGTACGCCTCGCGCAGGGCGGGCCCGACCGCAAAGTCGACGCTGTCGCGAATGAAGTCGAAACCGCTCGCACCCGGCCCGCCCGGGTTCACGAACAGCGAGCCGATGCGGTCGCCGGTGGCCGGGTAGCGCACCAGCGCCAGTTCGACGTCGTCGCCCTCGCCGGGCGCATCCCAGTCGAGGGGCGCGAGCGCGGTGGCGCACTGGGCGCCGCCCCCGCAGTCGGTCCAGCTCACGCGCTGCTCGTAGTAGGGGGCGAGACCCTCGTCGACCTGCTCGCCCGTCGGGGTCGACTGCTCACCCTGCCCAAAGAGCTCGGCGATACCACCGGGAGTACACGCGCCCAACAGCAGCACCGCGGCGAGGGCAGTGGCAGGAAGCGCGAGCAGGCGGTGGCGGCGACGGCGAATCACGCGGGCGAGCCTAACGCCGGCACCCTGCCGCTTGCCGTGATGAGCATCGCCTCGAGCGCCATCGCCGGCGGCATGTTTCCCTCGATCCGGCGGCGGGCCGTGGCGACCGCGTCAAGAGCGGCGAGCATCTGTTCGGGCCGGGATGCTCGCGCCGTCTGCTCGAGGCGCTCCCTGATCGCCTCGTTGACGAGCTCAACCCCCGCGCCCAGCTGCAGCGTCAGCACGTCGCGGTACAGCGAGGTCAGGTCAACGAGCACGCGGTCGATTCCGTCACGGACGGAGCGCGTGGCGCGCCGCTTCTGGTCTTCTTCGAGCGCCTTGATCTGAGCCCGCAACGCCGGCGGCACCGTGCCGCCGGGTTCGATGCCGAGCGAGCGCAGGGCCGCCTCACGTTCGAGCTGATCGCGCTCGATCGTCAGCGCCTTCGCATCGTCGGTCGCGAGCGCGACGAGTCGTTCGGCGGCGAGCACAGCCTGGGAGACCGAGCCGACCGCGAGCGCGATCTCGAGGCTGCGCGCGCGACGCTCGCGAGCATCCTGATCGGTGGCGAGGCGGTGGGCCATGCCGATGTGACTTTGCGCCTCGCGAGCCGCCCGCTCGGCGAGGGGCGCGGGCACGCCGTCGCGGCGTTCGAGGAGGGCGGCGACGTCGGAGACGGTCGGTACTCGCAGGCGCACGGTGCGCACGCGCGAGCGGATCGTCGGGATCAGGTCGGCCGCGTTCGGGGCGCACAGAATCCAGACGGTGCGCGGGGGCGGCTCTTCGAGCGCCTTCAGCAGCACGTTCGAGGTGCGCTCGGTCATGCGGTCGGCGTCTTCGATCACGATCACGCGGTATGCCGCGACGGACGGTGAGAACTGGCTCTGCGAGACGAGGTGGCGCACCTCATCAATCGAGATGATGACGCGGTCGGTGGCGAGCACGGCGAGGTCGGGGTGGCTGCGTGCGGCGACCTGGGCGGCCGTGCGCGGATCATCGGCGCCGCCGAGCAGCTCTGCCGCGAACGCGTAGGCGAGATTCGAGCGGCCCGAGCCGGGCGGGCCGGTGATGAGCCACGAGTGCGTCATCGCCTCAGAGCCCTCGCGGGCCGCGTCGCGCAGGAGCGCGATGGCGTCATCCTGGCCGGTGAGCTCGTCCCAGGCGGTCATGCGGTCACCCTAACTGAGCAGCTCCGACACGCGGTCGCGGATGCTCTGCTGCAGCTCGTCGACGGGCCGGCTCGCGTCGAGCACCAGGAAGCGTTCGGGTTCGGCCGCCGCCAGCGACAGGTACGCGTCACGCACACGGGTGTGGAAGTCGAGTTCTTCGGCCTCCAGCCGGTCGTAGCGGGTGCGGCTGGCGTCGAGGCGTTCGCGGCCGACGGCAGGGTCAAGATCGAGCAGCACCGTGAGGTCGGGCAGCAGTCCCTCGGTGGCCCACAGCGAGAGCTCGCGCACCTCGGTCGTCGACAGCACGCGGCCGGCACCCTGGTAGGCGACCGACGAGTCGAGGTAGCGGTCTTGAATCACGACGTCACCGCGTTCGAGCGCGGGGCGCACGACGGTGGCGATGTTGTGTGCGCGGTCGGCGGCGTAGAGCAGTGCCTCGGCGCGCGGCGCGACGTAGCCCCGCCGGTGCATGACAATCTCGCGCACCTCGACGCCGAGCTCGGTGCCCCCGGGCTCGCGGGCGTGCACAATCGTGCGGCCGCGGCCGGTCAGCCACTCAGTGAGCTGTGCCGACTGGGTGGTTTTGCCCGAGCCGTCGCCGCCTTCGAACGTGATGAAGAGCCCGCGCTCGGTCATTCGGCGGCCGGCGGGGTCTTCTTCGCGGCGGTCGCGCGCGTGCTTGCCGACTTCGCGGCTGGCTTCTTGGCGGCGGGCTTCTTCGCGGTCGTCGCCTTCTTGGCGGCGGGCTTCTTCGCCGTTGTCGTCTTCTTCGCGGCGGGCTTGCGCGCGGCAGGCTTCTTGGCCGGCCCCTTGGCACGCTTGTCGGCGATCAGCTGAACGGCCCGCTCGAAGTCGACCTCCATCGGGTCTTCCCCGCGGGGCACCGTCGCGTTCGTCTCACCGTCGGTGACGTACGGGCCGAAGCGGCCGTCTTTCAGCTTGATCGGCTTGCCGCTGACCGGGTCGGCGTCGAACTCTTTGAGCGCGCTGGAGGCCTTGCGCGCGCCGTACTTCGGCTGCGCAAACTTCTCGAGCGCACCGGCGAGGTCGATGTCGAAGATCTGCGCCTCGCTGTCGAGCGAGCGCGTGTCGGTGCCCTTCTTGAGGTACGGGCCGTAGCGCCCGTTCTGCGCCGTGATCGGCTCGCCGCTCTCGGGGTCGTCGCCGACCGTGCGCGGCAGGTCGAGCAGGCGAATCGCCGTCTCAAGGTCGACCGTCTCGGGCGACATGTCTTTGAACAAGGATGCCGTGCGCGGCTTCTCGGCAGCGGCTTTCTTGCCGCGGGCGGGCGCCTTCGCGGGCGCCGGCGCCTCGACGACCTCACCCGTTGCGGGGTCGACCTGGGGCTCGGGAGCGGGGTCGACCTCGGTCACGTACGGCCCGAAACGGCCGTCCTTGGCGACGATCATCTTGCCGGTCACCGGGTGCAGCCCAAGTTCGCGGTCGCCGACGACGGGGGCGTCGATCAGCTCTTGGGCGCGGGCCGGCGTCAGCTCGTCGGGAGCCATGTCTTGCGGCAGGTTGAC
>DASSWY010000009.1:0-6702 GCA_035704325.1 Microcella sp.
ACAGGTGCACCCGAGGTGTTGGGCGAGCTCGCCGCCCCCGGCCTCGCGGCGACGCCCGCGTTCGCGTTCGTCGAACCGGCAGACGACGGGATGCGCGTCATCGTTCGCGGCGCTGCTCGCGTCACCGTGGGCCACGAACTCGTTGACGGATCACGCGCCGCCACCTGGCTCGAACGAGTCGTCGACGCCGGCCCCGTTGCGCTCGAGGCCGGAGCACAGGCTGCGCCGTCAGCGGATGCGCCTCCCGCGCTCCCGATCGAGCGCGGCGTCGTGCGCGCGGTACGCCTTTCCGGCGTCGAAGCAGGAGCGGCGATCACTGCGGGTGCTCCCACCGCGCCGCCTGCCACGGTTGAGCCCGCCCCTGCCACGGTCGACCCTGCGCCCGAGACGACGATCGTGCACACCGAGCTCGACGCGGCGATTCCGACGGCACCCGAGCCCGTCGTCGCGACCCCCGACGCGGACGAGGTCGACGGCTACGACTTCCTGTTCGGCGCAACGGTCTACCGCCCGGTGAGCGAGGCCGCCGTCGCGGCCCCCGAGGCGGCGGACGGCGCCGCGGGCGATCGCGCCGCCACCGCGGCATCCGACGAGCAGGGCGGAGCGTCCGACCCCGACAGCGGCGATCACGACGGCGAAACCATCATGGTCGAGAAGCTGAACCGGATGCGCCGCCGCGGCTCATCGACGCCGGCGGACGCCGTCGAGCCGGTCGCCGCGTCGGCCGCCGAGCCGTCGCCTGCGCTCATCCTGGTCCTCGATGCCGACCGCACCGAGGTCATCGACGGGCCGCTCGTCCTCGGCCGCTCGCCGAGTGTGTCGGGCGTGCCGGCTGGCGTGCTCCCGCGCCTCGTCGCGATCCCCGACACCGAGCACGACCTCTCCCGCAGTCACCTGCACGTCGATCTGCAGGGCGGAACCGTCGTCATTACCGACCTGCACTCGAAGAACGGCACCACCGTCACCCTTCCCGGCGCCGCACCCGTGCGGCTGCGCGCGGGCGAACCGACCCCGGTGATCCCCGGAACCACGGTCGAGCTCGGCGGCGTCACCTCGATCACCGTCGAGGAGCGCTGATGCGCCGACCCCCGTCGCAGCCCCCCAAGCTTCCGGGGTACCGCTACGTGTCACTGCTCGGCTCCGGCGGATTCTCCGACGTCTTCCTCTATGAGCAGGAGCTCCCGAAGCGCCGCGTCGCCGTCAAGGTCCTGCTCGCTGACGAGCTGACCGCCGCATCCCGCGCCGCGTTCGTGGCCGAGGCGAACCTCATGGCGCAGCTCTCGAGCCATCCCTACATCGTCTCGATCTTCCACGCGGCGGTCGCCGACGACGGCCGTCCGTACTTCGCCATGGAGTACTGCTCGGGGCCGAGCCTTGCCGACCGCTACAAGCAGGCGCCGCTCGCCGTCGTCGAGACCCTGCGCACGGGCATCCGCCTGTCGAGCGCGATCGCGGTCGCGCACGAAGCGGGCATCCTGCACCGCGACATCAAGCCGGCCAACGTGCTGAGCAACGACTACGGCTGGCCCGCCCTCACCGACTTCGGAATCTCTTCGGCAGTCGACGACGACCTCGCCGTCATGACGACAACCCTCGAGGCGGCGCGCGAGGCCTCGACCGACGGCACCTCGGGTCAGATCGGGCTCTCGGTGCCGTGGTCGCCGCCCGAGATGTTCGCCGACCACCCGCGGCCCGACGTGCGCAGCGACGTGTTCTCGCTCGCCGCCACTCTCTGGACGGTTCTGGCCGGGCAGACCCCCTTCGAAGTGCGGGGGCGGCCGAATGGCACGCTCGACCTGATCGGGCGCATCGAACGGGGCGCGATCACCCCCATGACGCGCACCGATGTGCCGCGCTCGCTTCTCGCCGTCCTGCAGAAGGGCATGGCGACGAACCCCCAGCAGCGCTTCGCGAGCGCCGCCGACTTCGCTCGCGCACTGCAACGCGTCGAACTCGAACTCGGCTACGCCCGCACGGAACTCGAGGTGCCGACCCTCTACCTCGCCGCTCCTGCCGCCCCCGAGGCCGGCGAACCCGGCGATGACGAGACGCGGGTCCGCTCGGTCGCGACGATCGACGCCCAGGCGGGGCCGGCGGCGGCGCCCGCCGCAGCGCCCGCCGCAGCGCCCGCCGCGTCGTCGGCATCGCAGGACGAGACGCGCGTTCGCGACGTCCGCTCGGTCGAGGCACAGCATCCGGATGTGCCCCCATCGACCGTCGGCGAGGCGACGGTCGTGCGGTCGGTCACCCCCGTCACCTCCGCCGCGCCGAGCGACGACCCCGCCCCCGATGACACCGACGACGCCGCCCCGGCGCGCTCGCGCGCGCTCGTCGTCACCCTCAGCGTGGTGGGCGCGCTGGCCGTCGTGGGAGTCGTCGCCGGCATTGCCCTCGGTGCGGGTGCGCCGGGGGCGTCGGAGCCCAGTGCCGAACCCACGTCGACGGGCCAGGCGGCGATCGTTCCCGAGGCCGTTGAGCCCCCGACGCTTGCTCGCGAGCCAATGTTCGACGCGAACGGCATGACCTTCACGGTCGCGAACCCCGAGCCCGCCGACGGCGATCAGCTCGTCTGGCGGGTCAGCAATCGCAGCGCCAGCGAGCCGTTACGCACGCTCGAGGGCGACACAGTGGTCGTCGAGGGGGTCACCGCGGGCGACGGCGTCTGCGTCGAGGTGTCGATCCGGCGGGCGGGCCAGTTGTCGGCGCCGCTGGAGGTGTGCTCGGCATGAGTGGTGTGGTGCGCATCGACTATTGCGGTGAGCAGTACGACGTCGCGTCCGGCGACACCTTCGTGATTGGCCGCGAAGGTGACCTGTCGGTTGACGAGAACCCGTACCTGCACCGCCGATTTCTGGTGCTCGCCGAAGAGGCGGGCCTGTGGTGGCTCTCGAACGAGGGCTCGCTGCTGTCGGCCACCGTGTCGGACGGCTCGGGGGGAGTGCAGGCGTGGCTTCCGCCCGGAGGGCGCCTGCCCATCGTGTTCCCCGAACTGACCGTGCTGTTTTCAGCGGGCGCGACCACCTACGACCTCACCATTCGCTCGTCGGGGGACTATTACTCGGCGACGGGTGCTCACGACACATCCAGCGGCACGACCACGATCGGCGCGGTGCCGCTCACGAGCTCGCAGCGGCTGCTCATCGTGGCGCTCGCCGAGCGCGTCCTGCGACAGGATTCGCCCGGGCGCGGCACGATCCCCACATCGGCAGAAGCGGCGGCGCGCCTGGAATGGCCCCTCACCACCTTCAACCGCAAGCTCGACAACGTCTGCGACAAGCTGTCGCGGGTGGGCGTGCAGGGCTTGCGCGGCGAGCGCGGCAAGCTCGCCACCGGGCGCCGTCAGCGGCTCGTCGAATACGCTGTCGCCAGTCGCCTCGTGAGCGTCGACGACCTGCCCCTGCTGGATCAGGAGGCGTCGACTGGCCGGTGAGCGACGCGGGCCGACGCGACGAGCGTGCCCCTGACGTCCGTCGCCACCTGCTTGCGCCCGACAGAACGGGCAGTTCTCCCCCCTCTGCGGGTAGAACTGCGGGGTATCACCCGTGCTAGCGTGAGTGTGAATTTGCTGAATTCTCGATTCAGCGCCTGACCACCGCCACCACCCAGGGAGCCGCTGAGTGTCGTTTATCGCCACGCGTCGCGGCAAGCGCTCCCTCGCGAGTGCCCTGACCATTGCCCTTGTCGCGGGCGGCACCGTGACCGTCGCAGCTCTCCACGAGGGCTTCCCCGTTGCGGATGTTGACCTGACGGCGCGCGACGTGTGGGTGACGAACGGCGCGCAACAGCTCGGTGGCCGGCTGAACCGGCAGATCGACGAGCTCACCGGTTCGGTCGTCGCATCCTCACCGTCGTTCGACGTGTTGCAGCAAGACGACGCTCTCTTCCTCGTCGACCCCGATAACGCCCGCGTCGAGTCGGTTGACGCGGCGACGACGCGAGTCACGAGCGCGATCGATGTGCCGCCGGATGCGCAGATCGACTACGGCGGGGGCGTGCTTGCGATTGTCGCCGACGGCAGCCTCTGGGCCATTCCCGCAGGCGGCGACCTGCAGTTCAACTACATCAATCAGCCGCCGACCGCGGAGGTGGGCGACGACGCCCGCGTCGCGGTCAGTGACGACGGCGTCGTCATGGCCGTGAGCCCGTCGCTCGAGCAGCTGGTGCGTATCGAGTCGCTGGCCGATGAGCCGGTCGTTTCCGAATTTCCCGCGGTGGGGGAGTTCGAACTTGCGGCTGTGGGTGATCGCGCGGTGGTGCTCGATCGCTCAACGAATGAGCTCGTTGGTGAAGACGGTCGCGTCATTCCGTTGGGCGACGACGTCGCTCTCGAGCTGCAGCAGTCCGGCCCCCGTGCCGATTTCGCGGTGGTGGCGACGGGCGACGCGCTACTGCGCGTCGGCCTCGATTCCGGCGACGTTGACCGATGGGATGCGGGCGTCGCGTCGCCGACGGACGATCGCGCATCCGTCGCCTCGCCCGTCGTCGTCGACGGATGCGCGCACGGCGCGTGGGGGCACGCCCAGCGGTACGTTCTCGCCTGCGATGGCGCCGAACCTGAACCGTTCGACATCGCCGAGCCGACGGAGGCGAGCCGGCTGGAGTTCCGCGTCAACGGCTCGGTCGTTGCTCTCAACGACCTCACAACGGGCAACGCGTGGGTGCCGAGCGACACCATGCGCCTCGTGAACAACTGGGAGGACGTCACCCCTCCGGTGCAGGAAGATTCGCCCGAAACAGGTGACGAGGAGAGCGCGAATCAGTCGTTCGAGGACACACTTGCCGAGCGCACTGATGAGAATCGGGCGCCGACGGCGGTCGATGACGAGTTCGGGATCCGTCCGGGGCGCACCACGGTGCTGAGCGTGCTGGATAACGACAGTGATCCCGATGGTGATGTGCTTGTCATCAGCGCTGTCGGAGCGGTAGCAGAGGCCACCGGTCGGCTCGAGCTGATTGATGGCGGCAGAGCACTTCAATTCACGCCGACTCCCGATTTCGCTGGCACCATCGCCTTTGACTACACGGTCGACGATGGTCGCGGCGGAACCGCAAGCGCCCGGGTCGCGGCGCGCGTCGTGCCCGACGGCAGCAACGAGCAACCCGTCGAACTGCGCACCTCCGGCGTGGCTGTCGAAGCGAATCAGACGATCGAATACAACGTGCTGGCGAACTGGCGCGACCCCGACGGCGACGAGCTGTACCTTGTCGGGGCGACGCCGAACGCGGGTGACCTTGTGCGCTTCAGCCCCGACGGAACGATCACTTTCACCCACCAAACGTCCGAGCTGGGCGAAAAGACGGTGCAGTTCTTGGTTGCCGACGGCCAGGGTGACCCGGTCGCGGGCACTCTGACAGTGACTGTTGAGCCGGCCAGCTCGCTCAACCCCGTCGGCACTCCCGATTTCGCGACGATGTTCGTCGACGAGACGGTGATCGTCGCGCCGCTCACGAACGACTTGTCGCCGTCGGGGGCGACGCTCAGTCTTGCCGCGATCGCCGAACCGGGCGACGGCGCGGCCGCCACCCTCGACACCGATCGCGACGAGGTGCGCTTCTCGGCCTCGAGCCCGGGAATCTACTACTTCACGTACACGGTGCAGGCGGGCGGAGCATCCAGCACGGGAATCGTGCGTGTTGACGTGGCTGAGCGCCCCGAGACAGACGACGCACCGCCGATCGCGGTGCGTGACACGGCATATTTGCGCGGTGATCAGCCGCTCACCGTCTCCGTACTGGCGAACGATGTCAGCCCGAGCGGGCGCATTCTCGCTGTTCAGTCCATCGACGTTCCCGCGGCGACGGAGGCGGCGGGCGTCACGGTCGAGCTGCTGGCATCGACCCTCGTGCGCATCACGGCGACCGCCGCGCTCACCGAGCAGGTTGACGTGAGTTACACCGTCTCCGATGGCGTGCAGACAGCGACGGCCGGTGTCACAGTCGTGGCTGTTCCTGCGCTGACCAAGCATCAGCCGCCGGTCGCGCGAGACGACTCGGTGACGGTACGCGCCGGCGACATCATCACCGTCGATGTGACCGACAACGACGTGCACCCGGATGCGTCGCCCCTGATCGTCGCCGACGACCTGATCACCGCGCCCGCGGCGGGCATCGCGTTCGTCTCGGAAAACACCGTGCGCTTCCAAGCACCCAACGAACCTGGCCAGTATGCGGCCGAGTATTTGCTGACCGACCCGTATGGCGAGACTGCCGCAGCGACCGTCGTGTTCACGGTGACCCCGCTCAACGAAGCTGGCAACGCTGATCCACGACCGACCGACATTATCGGCCGAGTGCTGGCCGGCAATAACGTGCGCATCGACCTGCCCCTCGATCAGGTCGACCCCGACGGAGACTCTGTTGAGTTGCTGCGCGCCCCGAGCGGCGCCACGCTGGGCACGATTGTCGAGTCGGGGCCCACGTACTTTGTATACGAGGCGGCGGAAACGACGGCGGGAACGGACACCTTCCGCTACCAGGTGGTGGATGCATTCGGTGCAGTTGGCGACGCCGAAGTGCGAATCGCGGTCATTCCGCAGCCCGACAGCACGAGTAACCCGACGGCGGTTCCCGACTCGGTGTCCGTTCGTCCCGGTCGCGTCTCGCAGCTCGACCTACTCGCGAATGATTCCGACCCGCAGGGCGCCGAGATCCGCGCATCCGAGACCCTGCTTGATGTGCCGGACGGGATTGAGGCGGAGGTCG
>DASSWY010000021.1:0-5921 GCA_035704325.1 Microcella sp.
CGCCGGCTTCACGTTCTACACGCACCCCGAGATCGAGTTCTACCTGCTGAAGAGTTCGAAGTTCGGCCCCGAGGGCCCGCAGCCGGTCGACTCGGCCGGCTACTTCGACAACGTTCCAGGGGGTTCGGCGCACGACTTCCGCCGTCGCGCCGTGCGCATGCTCGAAGACCTCGGCATCTCGGTCGAGTTCAGTCATCACGAGGCGGGGCCCGGTCAGAACGAGATCGATCTGCGCTACGCCGACGCGTTGACGACGGCCGACAACATCATGACCTTCCGCACCGTCGTGAAAGAGGTCGCGATCGAGCAGGGCGTGTATGCGACGTTCATGCCCAAGCCGCTCGAGAAGCACCCGGGCAGCGGCATGCACACGCACATGTCGCTCTTCGAGGGCGACTCGAACGCGTTCTTCGACCCGGGCGGGCAGTACCAGCTGTCGCAGATCGGTCGCCAGTTCGTGGCGGGCCTCCTGCATCACGCTCCCGAGATCACGGCGGTGACGAACCAGTTCGTCAACTCGTACAAGCGCATCTGGAGCGGTGACGAGGCCCCGAGCTACGTGACCTGGGGCCACAACAACCGATCGGCGCTCGTGCGGGTGCCGCTCTACAAGCCCGGCAAGGGGCAGAGCGCGCGCGTCGAGTACCGGGGCCTCGACTCGGCGGCGAACCCGTACCTGGCGTACTCGCTGCTGCTCGCCGCGGGGCTCAAGGGCATCGAGAACGGCTACGAGCTGCCCGCCGAGGCGGAAGACACCGTCTGGGCCCTGTCAGAGGCCGAGCGCCGCGCGCTCGGCTACAAGGGCCTTCCCGCGAGCCTCGACCGCGCACTCGGCCTCATGGAGGAGAGCGAACTCGTCGCCGAGACGCTCGGTGAGCAGGTCTTCAACTACGTGCTGCTCAACAAGCGTCGCGAGTGGCGCGAGTATCGCGCGCAGGTGACGCCGTACGAGCTCGCGAGCAACCTCGAGATCCTCTAACGCCGGCGCCGACGTGAGTATCGCCCGCACTCTCCGATGAGTTCGCGCCCCCGATCGACGCTGTCGCAACTCGCACGGCTCGGCTTCAGCGAGCTATCGCGCGCCCGAGACAGCATTGACGCGCTCGATGCGACGCCAGGCGCCGGCGGCATCACCGAGCACCTCGAGGCGTTTGGTGTCGCGGCCGACCCCGATCGAGCACTCCGAGCTCTGCAGGCGCTTCTTGACCGGCACCCGGATGCTCTCGCTCCTGCTCTCGAGGATTCGGCCTGGATGCACCGGCTCGTCCGCGTACTCGGTGCCAGCGAGGGGCTCGGTCAGTTCTTGCTGCGGCAGCCGAGCGAGCTCCGCGAGCTCGCAACGCCGCTCGACGAACCGCTCAGCGCCGAACAGTACCGGGCCGACCTCGCTGCCACGGTCGACGGGTTGGATGCGGAGTCCGGACAGCTCGCTCTGCGGGTGCGCTATCGACGCCACCTGCTGCGCCTCGCCGCGTGGGACCTTGAGCACCCTGACCCGCGCGCGGCCATGCCGGAGGTCGGTGCCGCGCTCGCCGACCTGGCCGGGGCAGCCCTCGAGGCGGGCCTCGCGCTCGCCCGGGCGACCTCACCGTTTCCCGCCGCAGAGGTGGCCGCCACCCGCCTTGCGATCATCGGCATGGGCAAGTGCGGGGCGCGGGAACTCAACTACCTGAGCGACGTTGATGTGATCTACGCCGTTGACGCCGGCGATGGCGTCGAGGTGGGCAGAGCCGTGGAGATCGGAACGCGACTGGCGACGGTGACGGCCCGGAGCATCCAGGAGCCGGGAATCGAGCCGCCGCTGTGGGAGGTCGACGCGAACCTGCGGCCCGAGGGCAAAGACGGCGCGCTCGTGCGCAGCCTCGACTCGCACCGCGCCTACTACGAGCGCTGGGCGAAGAATTGGGAGTTTCAGGCTCTGCTGAAGGCGCGACCGATCGCGGGTGACCGCGACGTCGGCGAGCGATTCTTGGCGATCACTCAGCCGCTCGTCTGGGACAGCTCGCAACGCGAGGGCTTCGTCGAGCAGGTGCAGGGGATGCGCGAACGGGTGACGGCGCACATTCCGGCCCACGAGGTCGACGTGCAGGTCAAGCTCGGCCCCGGCGGCCTGCGCGACATCGAGTTCACCGTGCAGCTGCTGCAACTCGTCCACGGAGCGCACGACGACCGGGTGCGCCAGCGCGACACCCTCGGGGCGCTGGCGTCTCTTGCCGAGCACGGCTACATTGGCCGGGCCGAGGCCGCCGAGTTTTCGGGTGACTACCGGCTGTTACGGGTGATCGAGCACCGCCTGCAGCTCGATCGGCTCACGCGCACGCACCTCATGCCCCGCGACCCCGAGCGGCAGCGATCGATCGCGCGAGCGACCGCGTTGGCGACGACGGCCGACGAGCTGGTGGCACTGTGGCAGACCACGAAGCTGGCCGTGCGCAGCCTGCACGAGAAGCTCTTCTACCGGCCACTGCTGTCGGCGGTGGCACAGCTGCCCGACGAGCAGTTGGCGCTGACCTCCGACCAGGCCGAGGCACGTCTCGCGGCCATCGGCTTTGCTGACCCGACGCGCGCGCTGCAGCACATCGCTGCCCTCACGAGTGGGGTATCGAGGCGCGCAGCGATTCAGCGCACGCTCGTGCCCGTCATTCTGCAGTGGCTCGCCGACGGGGCCGACCCCGACCACGGTCTGCTCGCCTTCCGGCGGCTCAGTGACGACCTCGGCGAGACGTACTGGTTCTTGCGCATGCTGCGCGACTCGTCGGGCGCCGCCCAACGACTGTCATCGGTACTCGCTGCCTCACGTTTTGTGGGAGGGCTTTTTGAGCGCACTCCCGAGGGTGCCGCGTGGTTGGAAGACGACGCCGAGTTGCAGCCACGGCCGCGCGAGACGCTGCTCGACGAGGTGCGGGCAATTCTGTCTCGCCATGCCAACGACGATGACGCCGCGACGAAGGCGCTGCGCGTCGCTCGGCGTCGAGAAACCCTGCGTATCGCGCTCGCGGCAATGGTCGACGTCATCAACGTTGAGCAACTCGGCGGCGCCCTCAGCGACGTAACGACGGCCTACCTTCAGGGCGCCCTCGGCATCGCCCACCGGCAGGGCGACGGCATCGAGTTCGGCATCATCGCGATGGGTCGATATGGGGGAGGGGAGCTCGGCTTCGGCTCAGACGCCGACGTCATCTACGTGTTCCGCGACGCCGGAGCGGGCGACGACGCCACCACCGTGGCACAGCGCGTGGTGACCCGCCTCATTGCGGTGACCGAGGACATCCGATTGCCGTTCGAATTGGATGCGGGGCTGCGGCCAGAAGGACGCAACGGCCCGATCGTGCGCTCGCTCACCAGTTACCGCGCCTACTACGAACGCTGGTCGCTCACCTGGGAGGCGCAGGCGCTGCTTCGCGCCTGCCCGGCAGCGGGGGATGAGTCTCTGCTCGCCGACTTCATGGCATTGGCCGACGAGGTGCGTTACCCGGCAGAGTTTGGTGAGACGGAGGCACGCGAGGTTCGGCGCATCAAGGCGCGTGTCGAATCAGAGCGGCTGCCGCAGGCCGCCGACCCCGCACGTCACCTGAAGCTTGGCCGCGGCTCCCTCAGTGATGTCGAGTGGTTTGTGCAGCTGCTGCAGCTGCAGCACGCCGCCCGGGTGCCTGCGCTGCGCACACCGTCGACCCTCCGTGCGCTGGCTGCTGCTGCCGACGCCGAGCTCATCACGCCCCGGGCTGCCGAGCGGCTGCGCGCGGCGTGGCTCATCGCCTCCCGCGTGCGCTCGGCCGCGATGCTCTGGACGGGCAAGACCGCCGACGTGCTGCCGCTCGACCGCACCCAGCTCGACGCGATCGCCCGACTCCTCGCGTACCCACCGAAGTCGGCAGCGCAACTCGAAGAGGACTACCTGCGCACTACCCGCCTCGCCAGGAGGGTGTTCGAGAAGGGTTTCTACGGCAACTGAGCGGAATACCGCTGCGCGTCGAAGGGCACAAGCGGCGCATCGTTTCGCACGTACAGCGGGTGCCGGGGGTGGCCAGCGGCCGTCACGTCGCCGAGTGCTGACCACGAGCATCCCGCCGTGTCGGCGATCGCAATGAGGCGTCGGGCGAGCTGCGGCAGATACGGGCGGCTGCCGATCAGAGTGCCCCACGCGGCACAGAGTGCGCCGGGACGTCGGCTGAGAACCTCGGCAACCGCCCGCTCGTTATCGGTGACCAACGCCGCGTCAGCGCGCTCGTCAAGGCGGCCGGGGTCGGTGCTGCGCTGCGGGTACAGGTTCAGCATGACCCAGCTGTCGCAGCCGAGCGCGACCGCGCGGCGCGCGACGCGCGTGACGGTCGCATCGAGCCGCTCCGGTGTCGCGGACGAGGGGTTCACGCCGACGCAGACGAATGGATGCTCGCCCACCGTTCCGAGAACGAATCGCGCGTCGCGATCGGCGCTCACCACGTGCATCCATTCGGGGTCGCCCACGCCGCCATTCTGCCGCGGGCCGCGGGGGAGTCGCCTGGACCGCCGCGATCCCGGAACGCCACGAGGGCCCCGCTCCGGAAACGGAACGAGGCCCTCGGGTGTTCTCAGAGGCTTAGACCGAGAAGTACAGCTCGTACTCGAACGGGTGGGGACGCTGCGCGGCGGGAAGGATCTCCTTCTCGCGCTTGTAGGCGACCCAGGCCTCAATGAGGTCCTTCGTGAAGACACCCCCGGCGAGCAGGAACTCGTGGTCGTTCTCGAGGGCGACGAGCGCCTCCTCAAGCGAACCGGGAACCTGCGGAATGCCCTTGGCCTCCTCCGGGGGAAGCTCGTAGAGGTCCTTGTCGACCGGCTCGTGCGGCTCAATCTTGTTGAGGATGCCGTCGAGACCCGCCATCAGCTGCGCCGCGAAGGCGAGGTACGGGTTACCCGAGGCGTCGGGTGCGCGGAACTCGATGCGCTTGGCCTTCGGGTTGGAGCCGGTGATCGGGATCCGGATCGCGGCCGAGCGGTTGCCGGCCGAGTAGACCAGGTTCACCGGGGCCTCGAAGCCCTTCACGAGGCGGTGGTACGAGTTGAGCGACGGGTTCGTGAAGGCGAGTACCGCGGGGGCGTGCTTCAGCAGACCGCCGATGTACCAGCGGGCGATGTCGCTCAGCCCGCCGTAGCCCGCCTCGTCGTAGAACAGCGGCTTGCCGTCGCTCCACAGCGACTGGTGCACGTGCATGCCCGAGCCGTTGTCGCCGAAAAGGGGCTTCGGCATGAAGGTGGCAACCTTGCCCCACTCGAGGGCGGTGTTCTTCACGACGTACTTGAACTTCAGAATGTCGTCGGCGGCCGAGACCATCGTGTCGAACTTGTAGTTGATCTCGCCCTGGCCGGCGGTGCCGACCTCGTGGTGGCTGCGCTCAACCTCGAGGCCGACCTCGGTGAGCTTCATGACGATGTCGTCACGCATGTCGGCGTGCTTGTCGACGGGGCTGACGGGGAAATAGCCGCCCTTGAAGGGGGTCTTGTTCGCGAGGTTTCCGCCCGCCTCTTCGCGGCCGGTGTTCCACGCGGCCTCATCGGAGTCGACCGAGTAGAAGCTGCGACCCTGGCTGACTTCGTAGCGCACGTCGTCGAAGATGTAGAACTCGGCCTCGGGGGCGAAGAACGCGGTGTCGGCAACGCCGGTCGACGCGAGGTACTTTTCGGCCTTCTTGGCCACCTGGCGCGGGTCGCGGGTGTAGATCTCGCCGTTACGCGGGTTGTAGATGTCGAACACCATGATGAGCGTGCGCTCGGTGCGGAACGGGTCGACGTAGCCGGTCGACACGTCGGGGATCAGCTGCAGATCCGACTCGTGGATCGACTGGAATCCGCGGATCGAGGAGCCGTCGAAGAGCTGGCCGACCGTGAAGAAGTCTTCATCGACGGTCGAGGCGGGAATGTTGAAGTGCTGCTGCACACCGAGC
>DASSWY010000154.1:0-5155 GCA_035704325.1 Microcella sp.
CGGGAAGCTCGTCTCACCGGTCGATTGCACATACACCGGCTGCACGTAGAGCAGACCGCCACCGACAGGCAGGGTCAGCAGGTTTCCGCTGCGCACCTCCGTCTGCCCCTGGCGCAACAGGTTGAGCTCTTGCGACACGACAGGGTCAGAGTCGAACTGCGCCTGCACCTGGCCGGGGCCGGAGACCGTCGTGTCTCGCGGAAGCGTGAGCAGCGTCAACTTGCCGTAGTCGTCACCCGCATCCGCGTTGGCGGCGAGGTAGCCGTACAAGACGTTGCGCTGGTTTTCACCGGTCGCCTGCGGGATGAAGGTTGAGTACAGCGTGAACGACGGTTCTTCGCTGCCGGGTACCTGCATCGTCAGGTAGTACGGGGGCTGCAGCGTCGGGTTGTTGGCCGGCGAGATCGGATCGTTCGGCGTGCGCCACTCGTCGTCGCTCGCGTAAAACGAACCGGGCTCGGTCACGTGGTACTCACCCAGGATGTCGCGCTGCACCTTGAACAGGTCGCTCGGGTAGCGCACCTGGCTCAGCAGCGCGTCAGACATCTCTTCGGCCGGCTCGAGCGTGTTCGGGAAGATCTTCTGCCACGTCTGCAGCACCGGATCTTCCGTGTCCCACGCATACAGCGTCACCGAACCGTCGTACGCGTCCACGGTCGCCTTGACCGAGTTGCGGATGTAGTTGATGTTGTCGATCGGGAACTGCGGCGCCGGCGTGTACGTGTCGGCAATCGCGGCCGACAGGGCAACCGGCGTCGAGTACGGGTAACTCGCCGACGTCGTGTATGCGTCGACGATCCACTTGATGCGGCCGTCAACGATCGCCGGATAGGGATCGCTATCGAGCGTCAAGTACGGGGCGGCGTTCTGCACGCGCGTCAGCGGATCGCGGTCGTACAGAATCTGGGAGGCATCGCTCACCTGATTCGACAGCAGGATCTCGGTGGACTGGAAGGTGATCGCGTAGATCAAACGCTTGAAGACGTTATCGAGCGCCGGCCCTCCATCGCCGGTGAAGGTGTAGCGGGCGTTGCCCGAGGCGTCGATGTTCTCATCGCTGCCCGCCTCGCCCTCTGCCGGGAAGTCGAGCTCCTGCGGCACGGCGCCTTCTGGCGCACCCACGATCGAGTATTCGGGCGAGAACTCGCCAAAGTAGATGCGCGGCTCATACTCGCCGACCTGCTCACTCAGTTCGCCGTCGACGGGGATGCCCTGCTCGAGAAACACCGGCTGGCCGTCGTCGGCGCGTTGGTTACCGTACGCGGCGACAACGCCATAGCCGTGCGTGAACACAATGTGGTTGTTCACCCAGGTCTGCGACGTCTGACCGTCAGGGTTGATGTCGCGAACGGCCAGCACCGTGTCTTGCGTTCGGCCGTTAATTTCGTAGCGGCCGACGTCGAGGTAGTCCGGGAACTGGTAGTACTGGCGGAACTGTTGAAGCTGGCCAAACGCGCTCGACACGAGCGCGGGGTCGATGATGCGAATGTTTGCGGTGGTTGCCGCATCCTCCCGGAGCGCACCGGGGGTCGCCTCGGTCTCGGCGTCGTATGGCACCTCTTCGATGTCGGCGACGCCGTAGGCCTCGCGGGTCGAGTCGATGTTGCGCTGAATGTATTCGGCCTCGACCTCACGCTCGCTCGGGCGCACCTGGAACTGCTGCACGAGCGCCGGATAGCCGGTTCCGACGATGAGGCCGCTGATGAGCAGAAGCGCCGTACCGATGACCGGCAGACGCCAGCGACCGATGACGGCCGTGACGAAGAACAGAATGGCGACGATCACCGCGATGCCGGCGAGAATCGCACGGCCCGGAATCGTCGCGTTGACCTCGGTGAAGCCCGCACCCGCGTCGAGGAAGCCCACGCTTGGCTCGATGGCCGCCGCGTACTGGTCGAACCAAATCGACACGCCCTGGAGGGCGACGTAGATGCCGGCCGTCACGGCGAGCTGGATGCGCGCGGTGCGGCTGATGCGCACCTCGCGGCCGCTCACGCGGATCGCTCCGTAGAGGTAACCGGTCGCAGCCGCCGCGATGATCGACAGCAAAACGGCCGCTGATGCGAACGCGATTACGCCGCGCCAAAACGGCAGCTCGTAGATAAAGAACGACACGTCGAAGCCGAACTCGGGGTCGACCGTACCGAAGGGCGTGCGGTTCCACCACTGCAGCACCGTCGGCCACGTGCTGGCGGCGGCGACGCCGCCAAAGAGGCCGAGCACTCCCGGAATACCGAGCATGGCGACCTTACGCAGCGGTTCGACGACCTCCTGGTAGCGGTCGAGCTGCGACGAGAGCTTCGCGTACATGGGTCGCGTGCGGTACGCGAGCTGCAGGCTCACCCAGATAGGCAGGAACATCGCCACAAAGCCCACGGCGAACATGCCAGCGGTCGCGATCCAGCGCGTCGTCAAGACGTTCAGGAAGCCGAGTTGGTCGTACCAGAGCACGTCCGTGTAGAAGTTCGCGAAGACAAAGAAAAGTACGACGAGCGCCGCGAGGATGCCGGCGGAGATCGCGAGAGTCGATCTTTGACGGTTGGCGGGCGGCGGTGCAGTGGACGTCACGACGGGGTCTCCCGGGGTTGGTGGGCACTGGCTCCCAGCGTAGTGGGAGCAAGCTGAGGGACCCCCGGGGTGAGCCCTAACGTCCGCAGCGAGCGAAGTCGTCCGTTGACGCACCCTCGTCGACGGCCTGCAGCACCGCGATGGCCTCATTGAGCGTCGCGACCGGATACACGTCAAGGTCACCAGGAATGTTGCCGACGACCTCGGCGCAGTTTCCCGCTGGGGCGAGAAAGACCTCGGCCCCCGCATCGAGCGCTCCGTACATTTTCTGCACGATCCCGCCGATACGGCCGACGCTACCGTCGGCCGCGATTGTCCCGGTTCCGGCGACTTCCGCACCCCCGGCCAGCGAGCCGGGGGTGAGCTTGTCGATGATGCCGAGTGCGAACATCATGCCGGCGCTCGGCCCGCCAACACTCTCCAGCTGGATGCGCACGTCGATCGGGAACTCGTACTCGCCGGCGATCAAGACACCGATTACGGGGACCCGATCGGCACCTTCGGAAAATTCGGGGGTCACCGACACCGTCTGCTCGACCCCGTCGCGGATCACGGTGATCTCAGCCGCGTCCGCGGTGCCATTCGCGGCGATCTCACCGCGCAGCGCCGTCACATCACGCACGGCAACACCGTTGACGGCGACGATCTCGTCATCAGCCTCAACCGCCTGCTCTGCCGGGCTGCCCTCGATAACATCCACCACGACCAGCCGACTCTCGTATGGCTCACCGAGCGCACGGAGGGCAGCGGCGATCGCCTCCTGCTGGGAGTTCTCCATGTCGATTCGCGATTGGGCGCGGCGCTCTTCCGTTGACACCCCGGGCGGGAACACCTGCTCGACCGGTACGACCGACTGCGATGGCGTGATGAAGGCGCGCATGACCTCAAACCAGCTCGGCGTGTTCTCGCGGTTGCCGAGCACGTTGACGGTGAGCAAACTCAACGATCCCTCCGTCGGATACGTCGTCTCGTCGGGAATCTCAATGAGCGGCACCTCGTCACCGTCAACCGTGACAGAACCCAGGGTGTCGAACACGGGGCCGGGGCGTTCGATCACATACGGCGACGGCAGAATCGCGAGACCGAGCATCCCAAAGACCGTGACGGCCATCATCAACAGGCCCACGCGGCGACCTCCGCGGCGGACAGTCGATGAGACGCGCCCATCATCGTCGGTGAATAGGCTCACGCGTCTCCTTCGGGGCGATGGTCGGTCGGGATGGGTGTCGGTGGGGCGGCTGTACCGCGACTGAGAGCCCGGTCAGCCTATGGCGAACGGCCGGGGCACGCAGGGCACAGGCGCATTAGCGTAGGAAGCATGGCTGAGAACCCCCTCGGGGCGAACGATGACGAGTTCCGCGAAATGATGCGCAAGTTCCTCTCCGGAGAGGGCGACATGGACCCGTCGAAGCTGGCCGGTGCCGCGGGCCTGCCCACCGATCCGGTCATGATGGCGCGCCTCATGGGGCAGTTGCGCAAGGCAATGAATGCCTCGGGCGACGGCATCGACTGGCAGAGCGCCCGCGAGGAGGCGGGGCGCATCGCCGCCGAGGGGTCGACCCGCACCAGTGACCTCGAGCTCGAGCGGTTGCGGCAGGCGCTCAGCGTCGCCGCGCTCTGGCTCGACGAGGCGACCACGATCACGCAGCTGACGAGCGAGCCGGCGCTGCTGACGCGCGCCGAGTGGGCGCACCAGACGATGCCCGTCTGGACCGAGCTCGCCGAGCCCGTCGCCAGTTCGATCGCCGACTCCCTCACGCGGGTGCTCGCCGAGCAGGTGCCCGAAGAGTTGAAGGGGATGCTCGCGGGCGCCACGCAGATGATGCGGCAAATCGGGGGCGCCCTCTTCGCGCTGCAGCTCGGCCAGATCGTCGGGCGACTGTCGGCCGAGGTGGTCTCGGGTGGCGACATCGGCATTCCGCTGCTGCCCGGGCGGGACGAGACCGAGGTGCAGGCGGCGATGCTGCCGCAGAACGTGACGGCCTTCGGTACCGACCTCGACACTCCGCTCGACCAGGTGCAGCTCTACCTCGCCGTGCGCGAGCTCGCTCACGCGCGACTGTTCCGGCACGCCCGCTGGCTTCGCGCGCACCTCATCAGCGCCATCACCGACTACGCCCGGGGCATCACGATCGACACCGAGCGCCTCGAGTCGCTCGCGGCCGACTTCGACCCGCAGAACCCCGAAAGCCTGCGCGAGGCTCTCACGAGCGGCGCACTGATCCCGCCGAAGACCGAGGCGCAGCAGCACGCGCTCGGCCGCCTCGAGACGACGCTCGCCCTGATCGAGGGCTGGGTCGACGTCGTCACGGCCGACGCGACCACGCGCATCCCCCGCGCCGACGCGGTCGCCGAGATGGTGCGCCGACGCCGCGCCTCGGGCGGGCCGGGCGAGCGTGCCTTCGCGACGCTCGTCGGCCTCGAATTGCGGCCGCGGCGCCTCCGCGAGGCAGCCGCATTCTGGCGAGCAGTTACCGAGGCCGTGGGGGCGGACGCCAGGGACGGCCTGTGGGCGCACCCCGACATCATGCCCACCGCGGCCGACATCGACGACCCGGATGCGCGCATCCGGTCGATGACGGAGGCC
>DASSWY010000184.1:0-7436 GCA_035704325.1 Microcella sp.
CCCGGTACTCGACGCGCGCGCTCTGCCCCTTGCCGGGCTTGTAGAGCGGCACGCGCACGAGCGCCGAGCGGTTGTTGTGGCCCCAGGTCACGTAGCTCGGAGCCTCGTCACCGCTCCAGATGCGCTTGTACGAGTTGACGAACTGGTTCGTGACTGCGGTGATCTCGGGAGCATGGTGCAAGAGGCCCGCGACGAACTGGCGACCGATCTGCGACAGCTGGTACTGCCCGCCCGGGTCAAAGAACGCATTCGAGTCGCCCTCGAAGAGCGACATGTGCGTGTGCATGCCGCTGCCCGGGTGCTTCTCGAGCGGCTTGGGCATGAACGTCGCGTACACGCCCTGCTCGATGGCGACCTCTTTCACGACCGTGCGGAACGTCATGATGTTGTCGGCCGTCGTCAGCGCGTCGGCGTAGCGCAGGTCGATCTCGTTCTGACCGGGGCCCGCCTCGTGGTGGCTGAACTCGACCGAAATGCCGAGGTCTTCGAGCATGCGCACGGCGCGACGGCGGAAGTCGTGGGCCGAACCCCCCGGAACGTTGTCGAAGTAGCCGGCCGAGTCGACCGGCTGCGGGCCCTCGGGGCCGAACTTCGAACTCTTCAGCAGGTAGAACTCGATCTCGGGGTGCGTGTAGAACGTGAAGCCGGCGTCGGCGGCCTTCGCGAGGGTTCGCTTCAACACCTGACGGGGGTCGGCGGCTGCCGGCTGCCCGTCGGGGGTGGTGATGTCGCAGAACATGCGGGCGGTGGGGTCGACATCGCCCCGCCACGGCAGAATCTGGAAGGTCGTGGGGTCGGGGTGCGCGAGCACGTCGGCTTCGAACGCGCGGGTGAAGCCCTCGATCGACGAGCCGTCGATGCCGAGGCCCTCAGCGAAGGCGCCCTCGACCTCGGCCGGCGCAATGGCCACCATCTTGAGGGTGCCCACGACATCGGTGAACCACAGGCGCACAAACTTGACGCCGCGCTCTTCGATGGTGCGCAGAACGAAGTCCCTCTGCTTGTCCATGCTGCCCTTTCGCCTGGCCCGCTGCCGGGCCGTTCACGCTCGCTGGTTGAGGCCTCGCTATGCCTCTCGGCGCCGCGTCTGCGCCCGCCATTAGGCTACTGGGTATGCCCCGACTGCGCGTCGCCCTGGCCCAGACGAACCCGGTTGTCGGCGACCTCGCGGGCAACGCCGCGCAGGTGCTCCGAGCGGCCAGCGATGCCCACGCGGCGGGTGCCGACCTGTTCGTCACGGGCGAGATGGCGCTGTCGGGCTACCCCATCGAAGATCTCGCGTCGCGGCCGTCTTTTCTCGCTGCCGCCCGCGCCGCGGTCGAGCGGCTCGCCGCCGAATTGGATGCTGCCGGTCTCGGCTCGCTCGCTGTGATCGTCGGTCACCCCGACGGTCCGTTCGAGCCGCGCGCACTCGGGGGCTCGAATGCTCCCACGGCGATCGCCCAAAACTGCGCGAGCGTGCTGCAGCACGGCCGCGTGGTGGCCCGCTACGCCAAACATCACCTGCCGAACTACTCGGTCTTCGACGAGTACCGGGTGTTCATTCCGGGTGATGAGTTGCTCGTCGTGCGCATCGGCGGGGTGGACGCGGCGATCATCGTCTGTGAAGACCTGTGGCGCGACGGCGGCCCGGTGGGGCGGGTGCTCGAATCTGACGCGGGTCTGCTGCTCGTGCTCAACGCATCGCCCTTCGAGCGGGATAAGGACGAGGTGCGCCTGCCGCTCGTCACCCGCCGAGCGACCGAGACCGACACGGTCGTCGCCTACGTGAACATCGTCGGCGGTCAGGACGACCTCGTGTTCGACGGCGACAGTGTGGTCGTCGACGGCGCCGGCCGCATCCTCGCCCGCGCACCGCAGTTCGCCGAGCACCTGTTGCTCGTCGACGTTGAGGCCGAAGAGGCGGGTGACCACCCGGCACCCGCGGGCGTCTCCCGCATCGAGCTCGACCGCGCCCCGGCCGGCGACAAGCCACCGCTCTCCCCCGCCGTCGCTGAATTGCCCGACGACCGCGAGCAGCTGTGGAACGCCCTGGTGGTGGGCCTGCGCGACTACGTCGAGAAGAATCGCTTCCGCTCGGTCGTGTTGGGACTCTCCGGCGGCATCGATTCGGCCGTCTGCGCAGCGATCGCGGTGGACGCGCTCGGCGCCGACCGGGTGCACGGCGTCTCGATGCCGAGCAAGTACTCGAGCGACCATTCGCGCAGCGATGCCGATCTGCTCGCCGCGGCCACGGGCATCCATTACTCGACCGAGGCGATAGCCGAGCTCGTTGCGCCCGTCGAGACGCAGTTGGCGCTCGACGGCGTCGCGGCCGAAAACCTGCAGGCGCGCATCCGCGGGGTGATCCTCATGGGGCTGTCGAACATGCACGGGCACCTCGTGCTCACCACCGGCAACAAGACCGAGCTCGCGGTGGGCTACTCGACGATCTACGGCGACTCGGTCGGCGGCTTCGCGCCCATCAAAGACGTGCCGAAGCTGCTGGTGTGGGAGCTCGCCCGCTGGCGCAATGCCCACGCAGAGGCGCGTGGTGAGACGCCGCCGATCCCCGTCGGCTCGATCGAGAAACCGCCGAGCGCCGAACTGCGGCCCGATCAGACCGACCAAGACTCGCTGCCGCCCTATGAGGTGCTCGACGCGATTCTCGAGCACTACATCTCAGAGCTGTTGGGCAAAGACGACATCGTGGCGCTCGGATTCGACCGCGAGATCGTCGAGTTCGTGACGGGCCTCGTGGACCGCGCCGAGTGGAAGCGGCGCCAGGGGGCGATCGGGCCGAAGATTTCGGCGATCGCGTTCGGGCGCGACCGGCGACTGCCCATTACCTATCGGCCCACTGATCTGTAGCCGTCGCGGCGCGATGCCCCGCGCTTATCGGCCCACTGACCTGTAGCCGTCGCGGCGCGATGCCCCGCGCTTATCGGCCCACTGACCTGGAGCGGGGCTAGGCTCGCTGCATGGCTGAGGCACCGAAGCGCGTCCGTATCCGCCACTTTGCTCGGGCGAAAGAGCAGGGCATCACGATCACGGGGCTCACCTCGTATGACGTGCTCACCGCCCAGATCTTCGACGAGGCCGGCATCGACTTTCTGCTCGTCGGCGACTCAGCAGGCAACACCGTGCTCGGCTACGACACGACCTTGCCGGTCACGATCGATGACCTCATTCCGCTGACCCGCGGTGTCGTGCGCGGCGTGACGCGCGCGCTCGTCGTTGCGGACATGCCGTTCGGCTCGTACGAGACGGGCGCCGATGAGGCCCTGCACACTGCTTTCCGCTTCATGAAAGAGACCGGCGCGCACGCCGTCAAGCTCGAGGGCGGGGTGCGCTCGGCTGAACAGATCCGCCGCATCGTGTCGGCGGGCATTCCCGTCATGGGGCACGTGGGCTTCACTCCCCAGTCAGAGCACGGCCTCGGTGGGCACGTGATTCAGGGGCGTGGCAGCGCCGTCGATCAGCTGCTCGCCGATGCGAAGGCAGTCGAAGAAGCGGGGGCGTTTGCGGTCGTGCTCGAGATGGTGCCCGCGGAGGCGGCCGAGCGCGTGACGGCCGAGCTGAGCATCCCCACCATCAGCGTCGGAGCGGGCCCCCACTGCGACGGCCAGCTGCTCGTCTGGACCGACTGGGCAGGCCTCACGAGCGGGCGCATCCCGAAGTTCGTCAAGCAGTATGCCAACCTGCGCACGGTGCTGTTCGACGCCGCCGTCGCGTACAAGGCCGACGTCGAGTCGGGCGCCTACCCCGACGAGGCGCACAGCTACAGCGACGAGACGGCCGAGAAGGCACACCGCGAGCGCGAGTAGCGGCGGGCGCAGCAAGCGTCGCGCCGAGGGCCGAGAACAGGGGGCCGAGAGCTAGCTTTCCTCCCGCTCGTCCGCCTCCCACTCGGCCGCGCGGCGGCGCAGCGTCTCGGGAGCCTGCTCGGCCTCCTCGCGGCTCGCGAATGGGCCGTAGCGGTCACCGCCGAGTGACTGCGGGCCCTCTTCGACCTCGCCCGTCTTGTGGTTGTACCACCAGGCCATGACTGCCTCCCCTGCCCGAGCGTCGGGGCGTCTCCTCGCGCTCGATAGACTCAACGCTATGCCCCGCGACGACTCCGGCCGACTGATTCCGGGGCAACTCACCCCCCAGCGCGCGGTTCCCGCCGCCATCCCGCGGCCGCCCTACGTCGGCAAGCCCGCCCCGCCCGAGCACCTCGGCGGCGACGTCTACGATGCGGAGACGATCGAGCGCATCCGTGCCGCCGGGACGATCGCGGCCGGCGCCGTCGAGGCTGTCGGCGCGGCCATTCGCCCCGGCGTCACGACCGATGAGCTCGACCGCATCGCCCACGAGTACGTCACCGGTCACGGCGCGTACCCGTCGACGCTCGGCTATCGCGGGTTTCCCAAGTCGTGCTGCACGAGCCTCAACGAGGTGATTTGCCACGGGATCCCCGACGACACCGTCATCGCCGAGGGCGACATCGTGAACATCGACATCACCGCCTACAAAGATGGCGTGCACGGCGACCTCAACAAGACCTTCCTCGCCGGTGAGGTCGCCGACGAGGCCCGGATGCTCGTCGAGCGCACCGAGGAGGCGCTGCGCCGCGGCATCAAGGCTGTCGCCCCCGGCCGCCCCATCAACGTCATCGGGCGTGCCATCGAGGCGTACGCCAAGCGCTTCGGCTACGGAGTCGTGCGCGACTTCACCGGGCACGGCGTCGGCACCTCGTTTCACACGGGGCTCGTGATCCCCCACTACGACGCCGCGCCGCTCTACGACCAGACGATCCAGGAGGGCATGGTGTTCACGATCGAACCCATGCTGACGCTCGGCACCCACGAGTGGGACATGTGGGCCGACGACTGGACGGTCACGACGAAAGACAAGCGATACTCCGCGCAGTTCGAGCACACCCTCGTGGTGACCGAGCGCGGCGCCGAGATTCTGACGCTGCCCTAGGGCGCGCATCCCCGATTGTTCGCGAGAGGCAGGCAGAGCGATGACACAGGCGATCGGCATCGACATTGGCGGCACCGGCATCAAGGGCGCTCTCGTCGACCTTGACTCGGGCGAACTCGTCAGTGAGCGCGTCAAGCGCTCGACCCCCGAGGGCGGACGACCCGACGACGTCATCGCCGTCGTCGCCGAGATTGCGGACGAGCTGGGCGCGGAGCAGCTCGACGCGGTCGGCGTCTGCTTCCCCGCGATCGTGCTCGACGGGCACACCATGTCGGCTGCCAACGTCTCGGACGAGTGGATCGGCCTGGATGCTGACCGCCTGTTTGCCGAGGCGCTCGGCCGCGACATCCACTTCGTCAACGACGCCGACGCTGCCGGTTACGCCGAGGCACGCTACGGGGCCGCCGCCGGCCGCGCGGGGCTCACGATCGTGACGACGCTCGGCACCGGCATTGGCTCAGCGTTCATTCATGACGGGGTTTTGCTGCCGAACACCGAGCTGGGGCATCTCGAGCTCGACGGTTCCGACGTCGAGACGTGGGCCGCGAACTCGGTGCGGGAACGCGACGAGCTGAGCTTCGAGGAGTGGGCGGTGCGCTTGCAGCGCTTCTACGCCCACGTCGAGTTTCTCTTCTCCCCCACGCTGTTCGTCGTCGGTGGCGGGGTGTCGAAGCACCACGAAGAATTCCTGCCGCTGCTTCGACTGCGCACGCCCATCGTGCCCGCGACGCTGCGCAACAACGCTGGTCTCATGGGCGCCGCGGCGCTCGCCCATCGACACGGCTGAACGCGCAGAGGGCCCTCGGTTAGCGCTACGCCAGGACGTAGTTGACGGCGACGTACCAGATGAAGACGCCCGCGATCACGAGCGCGGACAGTACGGAAACGGCCATGATGAGTCGCTCGGTCATCGCAATCCTTTCGACGGGGTGCCTCGCGTCAAGTATGACGGAACGCGGCTGAGGGCGCGGCCCTCGCGGACCGCGCCCTCAGGGGCGGATGCTGCGCGCGCGATCGCGACGCGCATCCAGAAATCAGGTGGTGCGGAAGCGGTTCACCAGCGGGCAGTCGAACGGGTTGCGCGCGCTCAGCCCCACCTCGTTCAGGTAGCGGATGACGATGCGGTACGACTCGGCGACACCGGCCTCGGTGTACGGAATCTCGAGCTGGTTCGCGTACTCACGGGTGATCTCGCGGGCCTTCGACAGTGCCGGACGCGGCATGTTCGGGAACAGGTGGTGCTCGACCTGGTGGTTGAGCCCGCCGAACAGGGCGGTCGCCCACCAGCCGCCGCGAATGTTGCGCGAGGTGATGATCTGACGGCTCAGGAAGTCGAGCGGGCTATCGGCCGGCAAGATCGGCATGCCCTTGTGGTTGGGGGCGAAGCTCGCACCCATGTAGACGCCAAAGACGGCCATCTGCACGCCGAGGAAGGCGAAGGCCATGCCGAGCGGCAGGGCCCAGAACAGCACGGCGATGTAGAGGCTGAGGCGCAGTGTGATGAGGGTGAGCTCGAGAGCGCGGCCCTCGATGCGGCCCTTCTGCATGAGCGAACGCACACCCTGCACGTGCAGGTTGAGCCCTTCGAGCGTCAGCAGCGGGAAGAACAGGTAGCCCTGTTTGCGGGTGATGAGGGCGAGAAAGCCGGTGTGCTTCTCGGCGTCTTCCGGCGTGAAGACGATCGTGTCGGGCTCGATGTCGGGGTCGGCCCCGCGCTGGTTCGGCTTCGCGTGGTGGCGCGAGTGCTTGTGCATCCACCAGTGGTAGCTGATGCCGACGACGCCGGCGGCGAGGATGCGGCCCACACGGTCGTTCGTCTTTCCGGAGGTCCAGATCTGGCGGTGCGCCGCCTCGTGCGTGACGAAGGCGATCTGGGTGAGGATGATGCCGAGGGCTGCCGCGATGAGCAGCTGGAACCAGCTGTCGCCGAGGAGCACGAAACCGGTGATGGCGCCGCCCAGGGCGACGGCGAGGCCGGCGAAGACGGCGTAGTAGAAGCCCGTTCGGCGGCGCAGGAGGCCGGCGTCACGAACCGTGCGCATGAGCGCGGCGTAAGTGCTCGTCGGATGCACGTAATCGGCAGGACGAGGCGTTGTCGTACGGATGGGACCAAGAGAGGAAGCAGACATGCGGCCTTCGGGGTCGAATTGCGACTTCCCAGCCGGCGCGGTGCGTGAGCGGATGCTCGGTAGATGATTCGACGCTACGCGGCCCCTCATGCCCAGGTGGGTATATGGCGGGTCTGAGCGGCGTGTCGCGGTCGGAGGCAAGCGGGCCGACCGATACGCCGGGTTCTGTGCCCGGGGCGAGCCCCGGGCGACGGCCATCTATCTCGGGGTGGCGTTGCCGACACCCTCTAGCGATCTACCCGGCACCTCGGCGAGCAGCGTCACGGGTGCCTGTCTGATCTAGCTCCGGGCGAGGTTTACCCAGCAGCCCCGATCACTCGGGGCTCTGGTGGTCTCTTACACCACCGTTTCACCCTT
>DASSWY010000196.1:0-3191 GCA_035704325.1 Microcella sp.
GTTCGTGGCGAAGAGCTCAGACAGCTCGGCGGCCGCGGGGCCGGTGTTCGTGTTGCGCCAGGTGCGGAAGTTCGTGAGCAGCTGACCCTCGGCGTCGAACGCGAGGTAGCCGTGCATCATCGCCGAGACGCCGGCGGAGGCGAGGGTGGTGGGGGCGACGCCGTGGCGGGCCGTCGCGTCGGCGACGAGCCGGGCGTAGGCAACGGTGAGGCCGGTGTGGACGGACTCGAGCGAGTACGTCCACAGGCCGTCGACGAGCTGGTTCTCCCACTCGTGGCTACCGGTGGCAAGAACGGTCGCGGGGGCATCGGCGTCGACGAGACAGGCCTTAATGCGGGTCGAGCCGAGCTCGATGCCGAGGGCGACCCGGCCGGCGGCGATGGACTCCGCGGCAGTACGGGATGCGCTGCGCGCGGCCGTCATCGCGCATCCCCCGCAGGCTGACCGTACACGTTCTGGTAGCGATCGAAGAGCGAGTCGATGGCCACAGGATCGATCGCCAGCGGCTCACCGAGCTGGCGCGCGATGTGAATGGTGCGGGCAACATCCTCAAGCATGACGGCGGCCTTGACGGCGTCGCGAGCATCCTTACCGATGGTGAAGGGGCCGTGGTTCTGCATGAGCACGGCGCGCGAGCGGTGACCGCTCAGGGTCTCGACGATGCCGCGGCCGATCGAGTCGTCGCCGATGATCGCGAACGGACCAACCGGAATCTCGCCGCCGAACTCGTCGGCCATCGCCGTGATGACGCACGGGATCGCCTCGCCGCGGGCAGCCCACGCGGTCGCGTAGGTCGAGTGGGTGTGCACGACGCCGCCCACCTCGGGCATGGTGCGGTACACGTAGGCGTGCGCGGCGGTGTCGCTCGAGGGGCTGCGCTCGCTGCCCGGCGTGCTGGGCACGACCTCGCCGTCGAGTGTGCAGAGGATCATGTTCGCGGGGTCGAGGTCGTCATAGAGCACACCCGACGGCTTGATCACGAAGAGGTCGGCCCCGGGCACTCGGCCCGAGACGTTGCCGCCCGTCCAGACAACGAGGCCGTAGCGCACGAGTTCGGCGTGCAGGGCGGCGACCTCATCACGCACGCGAGCGACGGCGACCTGAACCTCGGGGCTCAAGGGTGCGGTGCTCATGTGACTCCATCGTCTGGGGGGTGCGGGTGCTGCGTGTGACACGTGATGTGATCGTTCACACGGCGTGAGTGCACTCTACAAGCGAAACGGTCACATCTGTCAAGCCGCCTGCGCGGCGAAACGATCACACTTCGATAACGCGCACGCGAGCCCGGCCACGCAGCGGCTCACGAGCGCGCGCCCTCAGCGCCACGCCGGCGACGTGCAGCGGGGCGACCTCAGCGCCCAGAGCGCGGGCCCGTCGAGCGCCGCACCACGAGCTCGGGCCGCACCGGCTCGTGGCTGAGGTCGCGCTCGCCCTGCAGTTCGCCGAGCAGCAGCTCGATCGAGCGCCGACCGATCTCGGCGAAGTTTTGCCGCACGGTCGTCAGTGGCGGGGCGAAGTGTGCCGCCTCGGGAATGTCGTCAAAGCCCACCACCGAGATGTCTCCCGGCACGTCGAGCCCCGCCTCGCGGCAGGCGTGCATGAAGCCGAGCGCCATCTGGTCGTTGCCGCAAAACACGGCCGTGAAGTCGCGGTAGCGCAAGAGCTCGAGCCCCGCGTAGTAGCCGAACGACGCCGTCCAGTCACCGAGAATTGGCGCCCGCGTGCGCAGCTCGGCGTCATCGAGCTCGCGCAAGAAGCCCTGCATGCGCGCCTCGGCCTCGATCCAGTCCTGCGGGCCCGAAATGTGCATGATCTCTTCGTGCCCGAGGTCGATCAGGTGCCGCGTCGCGAGCCGCGCGCCCGTTACCTGGTCGACCCACAGCGAGTGCTGCGTGTTCTGCCCGGTCGATTCGAGCGTCACGTACGGCACGGCGACCTGCAGATCGTTGATCGCCTCGAACACACGCACCTGGGGCGCGATGACGACGAGCGCCTCGACCGACTGAGACATCAGGTAGTCGAGCCCCGACTTGATCGACGCGTAGTCGCCCGAGCTGATGTTGGTGATCGACAGGCGGTATCCCGCTTCGCGGGCCGCCATTTCAATGGCCTGGATGCTCGTCGCCGGCCCGTAATGCACCGTCTGTGAGGCGAGCACCCCGATGGTGCGCGAACGGCTGGTGACGAGCGCGCGTGCGGCCTGGTTCGGCCGGTAGCCGAGCTCGTCGATCGCGGCGCGCACCCGCGCGAGAGTTTCGGGGCGGATGCTCGGGCTGTCGTTGAGCACGCGCGAAACGGTCTGGTACGAGACTCCGGCGACCCGCGCGACGTCCCGAATGTTCGGCGCGCGCGTGCGCTCCGGTTCGGTCGTCGGGGCGTCGTTGCTCATCGGTGTCCGTTCGGGCGGGATGCATGTGTACGTTCACACGCACGTTTCGTCATTATGCACCCCTCAGGTTTCCGGGCGGCGAAGGCGGGCGACCCACCGCGCCTCGGCGGGGCCCGCGCACGGCCAGCGTGGGCTCGAACTACAGCCGTGCGAGCGCCTGCTCGACGTCGGCGACGAGGTCGGCCGCATCCTCAATGCCGACCGACAGGCGCACGATTGAGGCGGGCACCTCGAGCGCCGTGCCCCGCACCGAGGCGTGCGTCATCTCGCTCGGGTAGTTGACGAGCGACTCGACGCCGCCGAGCGACTCGGCAAGCGTGAAGAGCTCGAGGGCCTCCGCGAACGCCCGCGCGGCCGCCTCTCCCCCGGCCAGGTCGAGCGACACCATGCCGCCGAAGCCGCGCATCTGGCGGGCAGCGAGGTCGTGGCCGGGGTGATCGGCGAGCCCCGGGTACAGCACGCGGGCCACTCCCGTGTGGCCGACCATCGCCTCGGCGACGGCCTGCGCGTTCGCGCAGTGGCGGTCGACGCGCACGGCGAGGGTCTTGATTCCTCGCGAGGTGAGCCACGCATCCATGGGGCCCGAGACGGCGCCGGCCGCGAACTGCTGGAAGCCGACCTTCGACGCGAGCTCGTCGTCGTTCAGCACGAGAGCGCCGCCCACCACGTCGGAGTGCCCGCCCAAGTACTTGGTGGTCGAGTGCACGACGACGTCGGCGCCGAGCGCGAGCGGAGTCTGCAGGTAGGGGGTGGCGAAGGTGTTGTCGACGACGACGAGCACGCCGGCCGCGTGGGCAATCTC
>DASSWY010000222.1:0-6379 GCA_035704325.1 Microcella sp.
CTGCTCGACATCACCCGCGCCCGCGAGGTGCTCGGCTACGAGCCGCGGCATTCGTGGCGTGACCACGTCTGAGACGGGACTCGATTTGGCGGGCGGGCCGTGCATCCCGTAGCCTGATCACGCCCAAGACCGCTGGTTGTCGGTGATGTCGCATGCGACGACACCGACCGAAGGTTCGCAGACGCTCGTCAGAGCGACGGCGACGGCCCGCGCAGGTGATTCGAAACCTTCCGCACTCACGCTCGCGCGTGGCTGCGATTCCCCAGGCTCCGAGCGCCCGCGCCGGAGCCTTTCGTCATTCTGCGGTGCGGTCACCGGGCACAAACCCACGACACAAGGAGCACCATGGCGAACAAGGAAGCAACGGTCGCCGAGCTGAAGGAGACCATCTCCAGCTCGACCGCCGTACTGCTCACCGAGTACCGCGGCCTCACGGTGGCGCAGCTGAAGACGCTGCGCAGCACCATCCGTGAGCACGCGTCGTACGCCGTGGTGAAGAACACGCTGACCAAGATCGCCGCCAACGAGGCTGGCATCGACTCGCTCGATGACATGCTCGCTGGCCCCACCGCGATTGCGTTCGTTCACGGCGACCCCGTGACCGTCGCGAAGGCTCTGCGCGACTTCGCCAAGGCCAACCCGGCCCTGGTGGTGAAGGGCGGTTACTTCGACGGTAACCCGCTCACCGCCGCCGAGGTCACCCAGCTGGCCGAGCTCGAGACCCGGGAGGTGCTGCTGGCGAAGTTTGCCGGCGCCGCCAAGGCCTCGCTGTTCGGTGCCGCTTACCTCTTCAACGCGCCGCTGGCGCAGGCCGCCCGTGCGGTCGACGCGCTGCGTCAGAAGCAGGAATCGGCCGGCTAATACCGCCGCCCGTCCCACGATCCACACCAACCCCGTAAACAAGGAGAAATCATGGCCAAGCTCACCACTGACGAGCTCATCGAGGCGTTCAAGGAGCTGTCGCTCATCGAGCTCAGCGAGTTCGTGAAGAAGTTCGAAGAGGTCTTCGAGGTCACCGCCGCTGCCCCCGTCGCCGTTGCTGCCGCTCCGGCCGCCGGTGGTGCCGCCGCCGAAGAGGTCGAGGAGAAGGACTCGTTCGACGTCGTTCTCGAGGCCGCTGGCGAGAAGAAGATCCAGGTCATCAAGGAGGTCCGCGCGCTCACGAGCCTCGGCCTCGGCGAGGCCAAGGCTGTCGTCGACGGTGCGCCCAGCACCGTCCTCGAGGGCGCCAACAAGGAGACCGCCGAGAAGGCCAAGGCTCAGCTCGAAGAGGCTGGCGCCACCGTCACGCTCAAGTAGTCGCCTCCCCCGCATCGGGGGATTGCCTGCTGCAACGCCCCGCATCGACTTCGGTCGGCGCGGGGCGTTGTGCCGTTAACAGCCGGATGCTGGGGGCGCGTCACCGAGGACGCCGCGGCGCCGCGCGCTACGCGTCGCGGCGCGCGGCCGTCGACTGCCGCACGATGAGCTGGGTCGGCAGCACCACGTGCTCGTCGGGCACGGGAGCATCGGCGTGCTCGATCTGCTGAATCAAGAACTCGACGGCCCGGTCGCCCTGCGACCCGGGTCGCTGCGCGAGCGTGGTGAGCCCGAACATCTCGGCCATGGGGTGGTCGTCGATACCGATGACCGAGAGGTCTTGCGGAATCGAGATGCCGAGCTGCCGCGCGGCAATCATGATGCCGATCGCGATCTCGTCGCATCCGGCAAAAATGGCGGTCGGGCGTGTGCGGGGGTCGCCGAGCAGCGAGAGCCCCACCTGGTAGCCACCGGGTACCGAGAACTCGGCCTCGCGGAAGTCGTCGTCGACGGTGATGCCGGCCCGCTCGAGGGCTTCTCGAAAGCCGTCATACCGGCGGCTGTGAACCTGGAAGTCCATCTGCTCGGTCTGGTCGCCGCCCACGTGGATGATGCGCTTGTGGCCGAGACTGATGAGGTGCTCGGTCGCGAGACGCGACACCTCAAGGTCGTCGATCGACAGCGAGGGAATGCCCGCGACCCGGCCCCCGATGCCGGCGAGCGGCTTGCCGAGTGCCTGCAGCATCTGCACCTCGTGGGGGCTGAGCGCGATGGTCACCGCGATCACCGCGTCGACGCGCTTGCGCACGAGGAAGTAGTCGAACACGCGCCGGCGCAGGTCGACGTCGTGACTGAGCCGGTAGAGAGTGAGGTCGTAGCCCGAGCGGATCAGGGCCTTCTCGATGCCCTCGAGCACCTCGGCGAAGTACCAGCGGTTGATGTAGGGAATCACGACACCGACGTTGCGGGTGCGCCCCGTGACGAGGCTCGCTGCGGTTGATGAGACGACGTATCCGAGTTCGGCGGCGGCCGTTTCGACGCGCCGCCTCGTATCGTGCGACACATAGCCACGCCCGCTGAGCGCGCGCGACGCCGTCGACTTCGACACACCCGCCATGCGGGCCACGTCGGCCAGGATGCTCATGCCTCGTCGGTCCTCCATTGGACGCAGTCGGTACGCGGGCTCGGCGGCCACGCGACGTATGAAACCGGAGTGTAGTCCGAATCGGCGCGCTGTGGAACCGGTGCCAGAAAAACAGGCGCGTCGCGGCAGTGCCGGGCCGAGCATCCGCCTGGATGCTCGGTGAGCGTTCCACAACGGATCGGTAACGGCGCGCTATTGGCCGGTTGCGCGACGGTACACGCTGACGTACGGTGAGACCTGGAACCGGTTCCCTACGACGGCGTGAAACGGCGTTGCGGGGTCTGGAACCCCTCACCTGCACCATCCCACGCGCGGCGCACTCGTCGCCGCCGTCTGACCCCTCAACGAGGAGGAAACATGAGTTCCACCCTCCGACGCCGCGTCCTCGGACCGGCAGCGGCAATCGGTGCTCTCAGCCTGGTTCTCGCCGGCTGTGCGGCCGATTCGGAAGAGCCCGGCGCCGGTGGCGCCGGCGGCGACGCCGACTGCGCCGAGTACGAGCAGTACGGTTCGTTCGACGGCGAGACGGTCGAAATCTTCTCGACCATTGCCGAGGTCGAGGCCGACAACCTCGAGCTCAGCTGGGCCGACTTCGCCGAGTGCACCGGCATCACCATCGACTACGTGTCGTCGCAAGAGTTCGAGACGCAGATCAACGTGCGTGCTCAGGCTGGCGACGCGCCCGAGATCGCGATCATTCCGCAGCCGGGTCTGCTCGAGCGCCTCGTCGACCAGGGCTTCGTCGTCGCCGCGCCCGACTCGGTCGAGGCGAACGTTGACGAGTTCTGGAGCGAGTCGTGGAAGGAGTACGGCACCATCGATGGCGAGTTCTACGCCGCTCCGCTGATGGCGAGCGTCAAGGGCTACGTCTGGTACTCGCCGTCCGACTTCGAAGAAAACGGCTACGAGATCCCCGCCACGTGGGACGAAATGATGGCCCTCACCGAGCAGATGGCGAATGACAACGCCGACAACTCGGCGTACCGCCCCTGGTGTGTCGGCTTCGCGTCGGGTGACGCGACCGGCTGGGTCGGCACCGACTGGGTGGAAGACGTCGTCCTCCGCTTCGCTGGTCCTGAGGCCTACAACGAGTGGGTTGCGGGCGAGCTGCCCTTCTCGAGCCCCGAGATCCGTGACGCCATCAACCGCGTCGGCGAGATTCTGCTCAACGAGGAGTACGTGAACGGTGGCTTCGGTGGAGCCCCGTCGATCGTCAGCACCACCTTCCAGGACGCGGGATTCCCGATCCTTGATGGCGACTGCTCGATGCACCACCAGGCGTCGTTCTACGAGGCCCAGTGGGGCGAGGACGTCACGGTTGCTCCGGATGGCGACATCTGGGCCTTCCTGACCCCGCCGGCCGCTGAGGGCGACCCGTTCGCCGTCACCGGTGGTGGCGAGTTCGTCGCCGCGTTCAGCGACGACGAGGCGACCGCTGCGGTGCAGACCTACCTCTCGAGCGACCTGTGGGCCAACAACCGCGTTGCCCTCGGCGGCGTGATTTCCGCCAACCAGGGCCTCGACTCGTCGCTCGCGAGCTCGGAGCTGGCTGTGGAATCGATCAAGATCCTTCAGGACCCCGACACCATCTTCCGGTTCGACGCTTCCGACCTCATGCCCGCCGCTGTCGGCGCCGGTTCCTTCTGGACCGGTATGACGGACTGGGTGCTCGGTGAGCTCTCGACCGATGAGATGGTGACCTTCATCGACTCGACGTTCCCGTAAGGAATAGCTCGACGTCAGTGACTGTCTGACCGTACTCGGCCCACCGGAGATTTCGATCCCCGGTGGGCCGAGTCGTCAGGTAGCGTGACTCTCAAACCAATGGAGGTTTACCCGTATGGCTGATTTCTGGACAGACGCGTTCGAGAAATTCGGAGTCATGGTCGTCGGCCTCGCGGCCTTCGCCGTCGTCGTGGGCGTTCTCCTCTTCTTCGCCGATCGGGCACCGAAGAAGGGTCGAGACTTCTGGCAACTCTTGGCATTCGTCGCCCCGGCGATGATCTTGCTGGCCGTTGGTCTCATCTACCCCGCCATTCGCACCACCTACCTCGCGTTCACCGATCGCTCCGGCGAGGAATTCGTCGGGCTCACGAACTTCGTGTGGATGTTCACGCAGCCCGAAATCATCACGGTGCTGATCAACACCGTCGTGTGGGTCATCGTTGTTCCGCTGCTGTCGACGGTGTTCGGCCTCGCGTACGCCGTGTTTATCGACAAGGCCCACGGCGAGAAGATTCTGAAGTCGCTCGTGTTCTTGCCGATGGCCATTTCGTTCGTCGGCGCGAGCATCATCTGGCGCTTCGTCTACGAGTACCGCGAGCTGGGCTTTGGCGAACAGACCGGCATCCTGAACCAGATCATCGT
Organism: Microcella sp.; assembly: GCA_035704325.1. Taxonomy (GTDB): domain Bacteria; phylum Actinomycetota; class Actinomycetes; order Actinomycetales; family Microbacteriaceae; genus Microcella. The sequence continues at coordinate 4,811 of DASSWY010000222.1, forward strand.
CTGGTTTGGCGGTGAACCGCAGCAGTTCCTGCAGAACTCCCCCTGGAACACGTTCTTCCTGATCGTCGTGATGGTCTGGATTCAGACCGGTTTCGCGATGGTGCTTCTGAGCGCCGCGATCAAGGGTGTGCCGGTCGAGATCGTTGAGGCCGCCCGCCTCGACGGTGCGAACGCCTGGCAGCAGTTCCGCAACGTCACCCTTCCGGGAATCCGCGGCACCCTGGTCGTGGTCATCACGACAATCTCGATCGCGACCCTGAAGGTGTTCGACATCGTTCGCTCGATGACGGCCGGCCAGTTCGGCACCTCGGTCGTCGCCAACGAGATGTACACGCAAGCATTCCGACGGGCCGAAATCGGTCAGGGTTCGGTGCTTGCTCTGACCCTGTTCATCATGGTGCTCCCGATCGTCATCTACAACGTGCGCGTGATGCGTCAGCAGAAGGAGATCCGATGACCGACGCAACGCAGAAGGCAGAACAGACGCTCGACCGCCCGCTCGGGCAGAAGCACCAGCCGAAGCCCGAGGGTGAGGTTGCGCGTAAGTTCCGCAAGTCGAAAGAGAAGCTGACCAGCCCGTGGGCAACGGCGGCGGCGATCATCATCGCGGTGGTCTGGACGATCCCGACCTTCGGTCTGCTGGTCTCGTCGTTCCGCACCGCCGAAGAGATTCGCTCGACCGGCTGGTGGACCTGGTTCGTGAACCCCTCGTTCACGCTCGAGAACTACGCAGACGTGCTGTACGCATCCGGTGACAACCTCGCGTCGTACTTCGTCAACTCGCTGGTCATCGCGATTCCGGCGGCACTGTTCCCGATCGCGATCGCGACGATGGCCGCCTACGCCTTCGCGTGGATCAAGTTCCGGGGTGCTGGCGCGCTGTTCGTGTTGGTGTTCGCGCTGCAGATCGTTCCCCTGCAGATGGCACTCGTGCCGCTGCTGCAGATCTTCTCGAACGTTCTGGGCATCTCGGGCACCTTCCCGGCGGTCTGGATTGCGCACACGATCTTCGGCCTGCCGCTGTGCATCTTCCTGCTGCACAACTTCATTTCGGAGATTCCGGGTGAAGTGATCGAGGCGGCGCGCGTTGACGGAGCGAACCACACGCAGATCTTCTTCCGCATCATCATTCCGCTGTCGCTGCCGGCGCTCGCGTCGATCGGCATCTTCCAGTTCCTCTGGGTCTGGAACGACCTGCTCGTAGCGCTCGTGTTCTCGGGCGGCACGGCAGACGTCGCGCCGCTGACCCAGCGCCTGGGTGAGCTGGTCGGTAACTTCGGTCGCTTCCAAGAGCGACTGCCCGCGGCGGCGTTCATCTCGCTGATCATTCCCCTGATCGTGTTCTTCAGCCTGCAGCGCTACTTCGTGCGCGGCCTGCTGGCGGGCTCGACGAAGGGCTGATCGCCGACGGCATAACGGTGCGAGGCTCGCACTAAGCAGAAACCCCGGTGGCCCCGCCTAGGCTCAGCGCATGAGCATGGGTGGTGGCCCCCGGGGTTTCCGCGTGTCGAGCGGCGACGTCGAGAAGCAGCGCGCCGAGAACGAGGCCGCGCCGCGCATCCCGAACCT
>DASSWY010000247.1:0-3830 GCA_035704325.1 Microcella sp.
TGCCGGTGATCGACGACACGGACTCCGACGCGCCGGGAAGCTGGCGCGACAAGATCTAGTCGCGCCGAGCATCCCGGCGACGCCGTGACGTGTCGAGCTGCCCTACAGGTTCTTGACCGCGCCGAGCACCTTCGTCAGCGACTCCTTCGCGTCGCCGAACAGCAGCGTCGTCTTGGGGTCGTAGAGCAGCTCATTCTCGATGCCGGCAAAGCCGGGCCGCATCGAACGCTTCAGAAAGACGACCTGGCGCGCCTCCTGCACGTCGAGAATCGGCATGCCGTAGATCGGCGAGCCGGGCGTCGTCTTGGCGGCCGGGTTCACGACGTCGTTCGCACCGACGACGAGCGCGACGTCGGCGGTCTTGAACTGCGGGTTCACCTCGTCCATCTCGGCGAGGGCCTCGTACGGCACGTTCGCCTCGGCGAGCAGCACGTTCATGTGACCGGGCATGCGCCCGGCGACCGGGTGGATGCCGAAGACGACCTCGATGCCCTTCGCCTCGAGCGTCTGCGCAAGCTCGGCCATGGTGTGCTGCGCCTGGGCGACGGCGAGGCCGTAGCCCGGCACGACGACGACGCGGTTCGCGTACCCGAGCAGGATCGCCACGTCGTCGGCGCTCGACGAGCGCACGGGGCGATCACTCGCCGTCGTTGACCCGGCGCTCGACGCGCCGCGGAACGCTCCAAACAGGATGCCCGCGACGCTTCTGCCCATCGCGTTCGCCATTTCGCGGGTCAGGATCGAACCCGAGGCGCCGACGAGGGTGCCCGCGACCAGCAGCAGCGTGTTGCCGAGGACGAGACCGGACGCGGCAACCGCGAGCCCCGTTCCCGCGTTCAGCAGCGAGATGACGATGGGCACGTCGGCACCGCCGACCGGCAGTACCAGCAGCACGCCGAGCAGACTGCCCACGACGAGGCCGACGACCGCCGCGATCGTCTTCACCTCGACCGCATCGAGCGCGAGGCCGAGACCCGCGAGCGCGCTCTCGGGCAGCACGATGATGACGGCGGCCGCAATGCCCACGAGCGCCAGCACGACGATGACCGCGGCGTGGCCCGGGAAGACGATGGGGCGCGTCGGCATCAGCTCTTGCAGCTTGAGGAAGGTGATGACCGAGCCCGAGAACGCGACCGCCCCGACGAGCACCGTGAAGGCGACCGCAAGATAGGCCCCGAGGCTGATCGAGTGTTCGAGCTCGAGCAGAGCGACGAGGGCCGCGGCGCCGCCGCCGACGCCGTTGAAGAGCGCGACGAGCTGCGGCATTTGGGTCATCTTGACCATGCGCGAGGCGGGCACCGCGATCACGGTGCCGACCGCGATCACGCCGATGATGAGCGCGAGGTTGTCGAGCTCGGTCGAGAGGAACACGACGACCATCGCGATCACGGCGCCGAGCGCGCCGATGAGGTTGCCGCGACGCGCGGTGCGGGGGCTTCCCAGACCCTTCAGGGCCAGGATGAAGCAGACGGCCGCGACCAAGTACAGCAGCGCGGTCCATTCGGGGGTGAGGAGCTGCATTAGCGGTCGCCTCCCTCGCGAGCGGTCGGGGCGGAGTCACGACCGCGGAACATGTCGAGCATCCGGTCAGTGACGACGAAACCGCCGACCAGGTTGATGGTCGCCATGAGCACCGCGATGAGCGCGATGACGAGCGTCACGACGTCGTCGGCGGCTCCGGCCACGATGACGGCGCCGACGAGGATGATGCCGTGGATCGCGTTCGCTCCCGACATCAGGGGCGTGTGCAGCGTGCTCGACACCTTCGACACGACCTCGAAGCCGACAAAGACGGCGAGGACGAAGAAGGTGAGCAGGGTGATGGCCTCCATCAGGCGGCTCCGTTCCGCTCGGCGACCGCCTGCGCGGTCGGCTCGTGACGGACGATGCCGTCGTGGGTGAGGCAGGCCCCCGCGACGACCTCGTCGTCGAAGTCGGGGGTCAGCGCGCCGTCGACCGTCATGAGGCCGATCAGCTGGGCGATGTTCTGGGCGAGTAGGCGCGACGCGTCGAACGCCATGGTTGACGCGGGGTCTTTCATGCCGACGATCGTGACGGCGCCGCCGGCGACCTCGACAGGCGTGTCGACACCCGCGACCGAACCCTCGACGTTGCCACCCGATTCGGCGGCCAGGTCGACGATGACACTGCCGGCGGTCATGCCGGTGAGCATGTCGGCGGTGATGAGGCGCGGGGCGGGGCGGCCCGGGATCGCCGCCGTGGTGATGACGATGTCGGCCGCGTGCACGTGCGGGGCGAGCAGCTCGCGCTGGCGGGCGGCGCGGTCGGCGGCCAGTTCTTTCGCGTAGCCGCCGGCCGCATCCGCGTTCTCGTCAAGGTCGAGATGGATGAACGTGCCGCCCATCGAGCGCACCTCGTCGGCGGATGCGCTGCGCACGTCGTACGCTGACACCTTCGCCCCGAGGCGCTTGGCCGTCGCAATCGCCTGCAGGCCGGCAACCCCCGCGCCGAGCACCAGCACCTTCGCGGGCGGGATCGTTCCGGCGGCCGTCATGTAGAGCGGGAAGAAGCGTGGGAAGCGGGTGGCGGCCTCGAGCACACAGCGGTAGCCGGCGATGAGGGCCTGCGAGGTGAGGGCATCCATCGACTGCGCGCGCGAGATGCGCGGCACCAGCTCGAGCGAGAACGCGGTCACGCCGCGCTCGGCGAGCGCCGCAACCGTGTCGAGTGATCCGGCGGGGGCGGCGAAGCCGACCGTGACGGCGCCGGGTCTGAGGGCCGCGACGGTCGCCGCGTCGAGCGGGCGCACGTGGGCGAGCACGTCGGCGGCGGCGAGGTCGACCCGGTCGACGAGGGTGGCTCCCGCGTCGGCGTACGCCTCGTCGGGGTAGCCGGCGAGGGCACCGGCGCCGCGTTCGACGACGAGCTCGTACCCTTCCGATACGTAGTGCGCGGCGGTCGCGGGGGTCGCCGCGACGCGACGCTCCCCCTCGATCGGCTCACGCCGAATAGCGATCTGCATGGGTCGACACTCACCTTCGAGTCAGGATGCGCGGTGCGCGAAGTGACCGAAATGTATCGCGCCAGCGCCCCGATTGCGACGGCTTTCGGGGTCAATGCGTTGTAATCTTTCGCCCTTTTTCTCGCAGCGTTAACGGGCATCCCGAGCCGTCTGCGGGCGCGAGAACGACCGGGGTCACACAGCCACCACCTGGCTGCGCGACCCCGGTCGGGTCACGGCACTGACGCCCCGGCTACGCGAGAATCGTCAGCGGATTTTCGATGCGCTGCTGGAAGGCGGCGAGCCAGCGCGCGGCGAGCGCGCCATCCCATGCGCGGTGGTCGGCCGACAGGGTGACCGCCATGACGGTGCCCACCTCGAGCGCACCGTCGACAACCACCGGCGCCTGCCGGGCCGCGCCCACCGCGAGAATTCCGGCCTGCGGCGGGTTGATGATCGCGCTGAACGAGCGCGTACCGAACATGCCGAGGTTCGACACCGAGAAGCTGCCGCCCGACATTTCGTCGGGGGCGAGGCGACCCTCGCGCGCACGGCCAGCCAGATCGGCGATCGAGCGGCCCAGCGCACTCACGCTGAGCGCCTCAGCACCGCGCACCACCGGCACGACGAGCCCGTCGTCGAGTGAGACGGCGATGCCGATGTCGACGGTCGCGTGGCGCACCATTCCCTCGTCGCTCCACGTGCGGTTCGCCTCGGGCACGTCGACGAACGCGCCGGCGACCGCCTTCACGACGAGGTCGTTGACGCTGATCTTCGACGCGGCGCCCTCGTTGAGCCGCTTACGCAGATCGAGCAGGGCGTCGACGCGGCACTCGGCCTCGAGGTAGAAGTGCGGAACCTGGTTCTT